>CAUHBX010000067.1 GCA_959604475.1 uncultured Eubacteriales bacterium | reverse complement strand
CCCTTGCCGCCGTTTGAACGAAAAGCGCCGTAAGTAAAATCCCACATGCCTCCCAGTCCATATACGCAGCCGTTTTGGCAGCTGTCAACAGATATTTGAGTAAACAAATCAGCCTGTGAACACTGATTAATGGAAAAAACCTTATCATTTTCTGAGATTATAAACGGGTCGTTGGTATAAGAAGCAGGAAATTTATACACTGCTTCGTTTCTGTCAAGGAACCCGTATAGCTCATCGGAACCTGCTGCATATGCATATACTATTTTTCCTTTATTAACCTGCTTATAGCGGTTGGTTATCTTGCCCCGTTTATACAGCTCCATTATAGAGTCCTGAATTATATCGGAATGTACTCCAAGATTAATAATATCAGATTCTGCAATAAGCTCGGCAGTCTTCTCCGGTATGTTTCCAAAGCCAATTTCCAAACAGCATCTGTCCTCAAGCTCACCCAGAATGTTCTGTGCTGTAAACTCATCAGCGGAATTAGACTTCAGATTTTTATAGGTTTTCAGGCCACTGGCTCCCCCATCCACAACCGCGTCAATTTCCGAGATATGAATTGACACAGCCTCAGCTCCGCAGCAAAACGGCAAAGAGTAATTGATTTCAGCAATAATATAGTCGCAGTTGTCAACAGGAAGCTGTGACAGGGAAAGATTAAAGAATCCATTATCGTCCATAGGCCTTACTGCTATAAACGCAACGTCAGCCCTTCTGTTTATTTCTCCAAAATTAGCAGGAAGTGTGAAGTATCTGTCTTTATAAAGCGGAAATCGGTCGTTAATATCAAATACTTCCCCATGAGGGTCAGAGTTTATAACCTCGCAGTTATCCCCTAACCCGCACGCAAGTATGTGTACGGAGCTTAACTCATCTTTGCGTCCTGCAAGGGCTTTATCAAGCTCTGGCGTAAATGCCGCAAACTCTCCATACGCTATCCAGTCGTTGTCCCTTATTACCTTTACCGCTTCCTCTGCTGTCTTTAGCTTTGATGTATATTCATTTCTGTAATAATTCATATAATCACTTCTCTGCACAAGAATTATCAATCAAGTTCAGGATGTTCCTTTGCAAATTTCTGGTTCTTATAATGTCCGATTACAACCATAGGAATAATAAGGATTATAAATCCAAGAATTCCGGCAAATGCGTAACCATATTTAATTATGTTTGTAAGTCCTATAAGTGAGAACAATGCAGGCACAACCATTCCGAGCAATGATATAATACCTCTTCTCACAAACATATTGTCAATTTTCTGCAATGGCTTAATATTTTCAAATCTCGGTACAAGTCCGTAAACAAGCGCAACGCCTGTCGATACAAAACACAGGAACAGAGATATACTGTAGCATACTGAAAGTATAGGATTGCCAAGCTGTTTGCAGATATACAATGTGGGAAGAGTAGTCGCTCCTGCTGCAGTATAGTCTTTAAACCATCCTATAAGCATTATCGTAGAAAGCACAAGCGCAAATGAGTTCATTATAAATCCTACAGTCATAGCCTTTGTTGCATTCTTTCTTGTCTTAACCAATGAAGCGCAGCTGCTGAGAGCAGGAACAACACCGCACTGGAAGCCGGCATATGTTACAACTTTCAGAAACAGCGTACCAACATTATGGTCAGTAAATCCAAATTCTGCAGTAGCCTGCCTTTGTGATACTATAGTTCCGATATCTCCTGCTTTTGCCTTTATGCCAAGTATAAATATGATTGCACAGCAAATAAGTATTGCTATTGACATAAATGTTGAAGCCTTTGAAACAAGAGTTGCTCCAAAAATTGTAAATATTAAGAGCACTATTCCAACGATTATTACCGCCACCACATACGGCACGCCAAATTCGGTTAGCAGACTGGCAGCTCCAGCTATAGCAGCGCCTACACAGCAAATAATCATTACATAGAAATAGATTTCAAAAAGCAGATAAAGCTTTGGATATGGCTGCCAGAGCGCTTCAAAGAGGTCCTTATAATTCTGGCATTTATGATTGTTCGACATTATGATAGCTTCTCTGAAGGTTATTGCTAAAAGTGCCATAGTAAAAAGTGGTATAAATACTGCTGTCCAGCCAAACTGAACATAATATTGTGTTGCCTGGTTGCCTGTTGCAAATCCCCCTCCGGCGTGTGAGCCGAACCATACAGACGCAACGGAAAAAAGTGTGCCAAAACCTATTCCCTTTGCTATACCATTGTTTTTCTCCGTCATTTCAATTCCTCCCTTTAATGAATAAATGATTGCATTGTCTATGTATTTATATTGAAGCAATTACCGTACCAAAATTATTATTATTAAAAAAAAATTAAATTTTTTGTGAAAAATGTCTTTTGCATTAATAAAAACACAATTTGTTAGTTATAAAACTATCATAATTCCCATATTTAATTTAAAACAAAGCTATACAAAGTGTAACATTTTTGTTATAATAATTATAAAGTGATACGGTTCTGTTACACATTGAACTTCTGTTAATAAATAAAGGGTGATAAAATTGGACCAGAATATTCCGCAGGAAATAATAAAGAAAGAGTGGAAAAAGTTTATCAACGGAGAAAAAGCCACTCAAATACGTCCCGAAATACTAAGAGCATGGAAACGATGCAAAAAAAATGGTATTGACCCAATGTGTATAACACCTAAACGTATAACGGACCCTGCAGAAATAAAAAATCGTTTAGAAAAAAACGAAAAGCTATTAAAGGTCAGCGGACCGGCAATTAAATATCTGTACTCCTTTACAAAAGGACTCAACTTCTTTGTATCCGTTTCCGATACAGACGGATACCTTCTGCTTGTATATGGAGATACCGAAATATTGGAGGAACACGAACCAGACGGCATACTATATACTAATTGGAGTGAAAAACATCTTGGGAACACACCTATTGGCACATGTCTGGTTGAAAACAGGCCTGTACAAGTATTTGGCTATGAACACTACTGTAAATACCCTCACCACTTTTACGGTGCGGCAATTCCAATACATAATCCTCAAAATGAAATAATAGGTGCAATATCAATATCCGGAATTACAGACAATATAAATTTTCATACCTTAGGCATAATCGTTATGACTGCTTACGGTATAGAAAAACAGCTGAAAATCATGGAATCAATGGAACAGGTTGAAAAAGAAAAGGAATTGACCGGCAAAATAATTGCCTCCATACAGGAAGGCATCATGGTTATTGATAAAAACAACAGGATAAAATCCGTAAACAGCGCCCTATGCCGTATGCTTCACATTCACGAAAAAGAAATGCTCGGAAAAAATATACGCAATTTTTTTAAAGAGCATATTTTAATTGATATAATATACGAACGCTCTAACGTAAACGATTATGTAACAGAAATAAGTGTAAATCAAAGTAAATTTTTGTGTACAGTAACATTTATCGAACACAATAATTCATCAGATGCGCTGTTAGTCATTAATGATATGGCCAGAATGCAGTCTATAACGAAAAAAGCTTCACCTGACTCGCCTTCCATAACCTTTGACAATATTATAGGCGGAAGTACAGTTTTTTCAAAAAGTGTGGAATTAGCCAAATCAATCGCTTCTACTGACTCAACTGTGCTTTTACTGGGAGAAAGCGGGACCGGAAAGGATATGTTTGCGCAGGCAATACATAATTACAGCGGCAGAAAAAACGGGCCGTTCATACCTATTAACTGCGGCAATACCCAAGGATTTAATTACAAGCGAGCTTTTCGGTTATGAGGAGGGCGCATTTACCGGCGCTAAAAAGGGTGGCAACATCGGTCAGTTTGAACAAGCTAATAACGGAACAATTTTTCTTGATGAAATAGGAGAAATGCCTATGGAGCTTCAATCCACACTGCTGAGAGTCATCGAACAGAAAGTAATAAGCCGTGTAGGCGGCAGAAACTATACTCCGGTTAATGTAAGAATAATAGCCGCTACCAACAAAGACCTTCTCCATGAGTGCGATGAGGGACGTTTCCGCTATGACCTATATTACAGGCTTAATATTCTGTCTTTAAACCTTATACCACTTAGAGACAGAAAAGAGGACATTTATCCCTTAGTAAAATCATTTTTAAATAAGCTTAGTATTAAATACGGAAAGCTGGTTAGTGACATTACTCCTGAAGCATGGGAACTTGTTATGGATTATGACTGGCCTGGAAATGTAAGAGAGCTGCACAATGCTGTGGAAAGAGCGGTAGCGCTCTCAAAGGAATGTGTAATAACTACTGAACTCCTCCCCCTTGCAATTACTAATCCTAAAAAAGCAGTTATACCTGCAATCGTTACTCATTCATCCTCATTAAAAGAGGAAAAAAATAAAAATGAGAAGAGTATAATATCAGAGGCCCTGGCTCAAAATTATTGGAATATCAGTCAAACGGCAAAGGAATTAGGAATATCAAGAATGACCTTATATAGGAAAATAGATGCATATGGAATAAAAAACAAGTAAAAAAGCAGTGGGATAATATCCCACTGCTTTTTATTATCTGAAATTTGCTATGCCGCTCCATATGTTTAAGTCTGCCCCGTTTTGAGGTATTATGCCAAGCCTCCAAACAGACACTCCTCTTATTCCAAACATTTCAGCAAGCTTTACTTTATCTTTTATGCTTTGTTCATTTTCGTACCAAACTATTTCTTTTTCGTTTCCATTATTGTAAATAAGGTAAGGGTTTTTATATTTATCTGAATACTTTACCTCCGCTCCGCTGTTTATCATATCTGATATTTCTGCATATGAATACGTATTTCCTCTGCTGTTGGTTATCTGGCCGTCTGAAAGAGTCCATCCCACATTAGACATACTTAAGCCAAGAACCACCTTACTCCTGTCGGAAATCTGAGCTGTAATCGTCTTAAGGGCATAATAGACCTCGTCAAAAGGAGTTACAGGCGTTGTTGTAAATCCGCTGTCCATTACCTCCTGCGAAATTGATTTAGCGTTGTAGTCATATGCCATAAGAATCACCTTATCGGCCAAATTGCCAAGAGAAGCAAAATCATATCCATCAAAGTAAGTACTGTTTATCATATTCGGCTGCACTGTCACATAAAGCCTTTTTCCGATTGATGAAAGTGCCCCTTTAAGCTCTGAAATAAAGGCTGTAAAGTTGCCCCTCATTTCACTACCTCTAAGATTTTCAAAATCAATTGTTACTCCGCCGTATGGATTATAGCCAAGCTGCCTGTAGTCAACTGTAAGTTCATCTATTATAGCGTTAACTGCGGCCGTTCTGTTCTCAGCGCTTCCAAGTATAATTTCAGCATCATCGCCTTCTGAGGCTGACATATATATGCTCAAATTTGTATCCACATTATTGGCTCTGAGATATTCAACTATATCCGTATATCCGCTTGGAACATTCCACTCGTTATTATTATCTGATGTAGTATTAACAACAACGCCGTTTTCGTCAGAATATTCCATTCTGCCCCATCCAAATGAAACAGCATCCATCTGTCCCGCCATATCCTTCTGACTGTAGGATGAAAACGCGTAAAAGCCATGGAGAAAATCAACATATGAATTATATTTATTATAACAGCGCATCATCATTGCCGCCGCTTCCTCCCTAAGGGCCGTTCCGTTAGGGTCAAAGGTATTTGCTGATTTTCCGCTTACAATGCCAAAATCATAGGCAAGGCTTATGTATCCTTTATTCGATGTTACATCACTGAAAGGAAGTGTTGTATCAGAAAACTCTTTTCCAAGCTCGTCATAACCGAGTGCCCTTACAAGCATTACAGCTATTTCTTCCCTGGTTATATTATCATTAGGCCTGAATGTGCTTCCGCTGTCTAAGGCCCCGTTAGCCGAAGCGGTCATAATATCATTATAATACCAGGCAGAGGAGTCAACATCAGTGTATGAAATTCCCAGTTTCTGCTGCCAGCCAAACATTCTTACAAGCATGGATACAAACTGCGCTCTTGTTACGTTTTGTCCAAGTCCGAAGGTTCCATCGCCCAAGCCGTTCATAAAACCAATTTCTCCGGCCTTCTGAATTTCGCTGTATGCCCAATGGTTTTCCGGCACGTCACTATAGGGCGAAGCAAAAGCCGTAACGCACATAACAGCCGAAGCTGCTGCCGCGAAGGCCAAAGCTATCTTTTTTCTTATCATTTTTATCACTCCTTATTTAATGTATCTCTTTGTCCGTCAAAGGACAGCCTTCGGGTCTCATCCC
>CAUHBX010000066.1 GCA_959604475.1 uncultured Eubacteriales bacterium | reverse complement strand
AAATGTGTCAAGGAATTTAAAAAGTATGGCATTTATTTAATGCCATACTTTAAAATCCGCCGTTTTATATTTCACCGGCCAATATAGTAACAGACATAATTATTTCATCAGTTAATAACCAAGTAACACCTATTAAATGCTGGTATAGCCGCCGTCAATATAAATTATCTGGCCTGTAGTATAGTTTGAAGCCTCCGATGCAAAATAAACAACCATTCCCGCAAGGTCAGCGTCAGCGTTGCCGAAACGTTTAACAGGAATATGCCTAAACATTTCCTCTCTTGTTGCGGGGTCCTCGAAGAGCACCTTAGTCATAGCTGTTTCAAAGAAGCCAGGTGCCACTGCGTTTACAGTAATTCCATACTGTGCCCATTCAACAGCAAGTGCTTTTGTCATCTGCATTACCGCACCCTTAGCTGCAACATAGGAAACTATATTAGGACGTGCGACAACACGGGCATTAATGGATGAAATATTAACAATTTTTCCTTTTATCCCATTTTCAATCATGTGCTTTCCTACAGCCTGGCATGCAAGGAATACGCCTTTAAGCTGTACGTCCTGTACCTTGTCCCAATCCTCTACCGTATATTCTATAGCGGGCTTTCTTATATTTACGCCTGCGCTGTTTACGAGGATATCAATATGTCCGAGTTTATCAATAACCTTGCCTACAAGAGAGTCAACGCCGTCCTTTGTTGAAATGTCAGCTGATATTCCATAGCATTGGCCTCCGGTTTTTTCAGCGATGCCGGCTGCTGCCCTGTCACAGTCCGCCTGATTACGGCTGGATACTACTGCTGCTGCGCCTGCTTCGACAAGCCCTTTGGCGATACCTTCTCCTAGACCCTTGCTGCCTCCGATTACAAGCGCTACTTTACCTTTAAGTGAAAACATGTCCATAACACTCATGATATAATCCTCCTTAATTTCTCTAATTGTTGAAATTTCCCTATTAATTATAACACATAGGCATATTGGTGTACATAATTAATTAATAACATAATTATATACAAGCAATTTTTGTGCCAAATATAAAACGGCCTAAATCCCATAATAGGGGTTTAGGCACGTCTTTATTTTAAGACAATAATTGTTGTTAAAACAAAACCGGAGTTTTGATTTCACAACCTTAATCTAATGTAAATACATATTCGTCCGACAGTATATAATGAGGAGATGAAAGTGTTATGCTCTCATAGTCGTACAAATTAATTCTGTCATTTCCAAACGCCGCTTTCCACTGGCCGTTTTCATTTTCAGTCCAGCTGGCTGTTCCGCCGATATTTTTGCCGTTTATGATACTAAATCCAATTTCAGATAAATGTATATTGTCCTGCTTGTCAGCAGCAGTAAATTCGATGCCAATGCTTTCATCCCACTTTTCTGAACCTACCGTCATGTTAGTTATATTCAGGTCTGCGTACTTTAAGCTGACTTTTTTAGGGAAATCAATTGTCCCGTCCTTATTAACCTTAAAGTTCAGAACTATATCTTCATTATCAAGTACCTCTACAACCGGAACATGGAGCTCTGCCGCGGCTTTCTCTTCGTCGGTAAACCCGTATGAGGCGAGGTCAAAATAAAATTCCGTTCCATCGCCACCGTCGTAGTCGGCCGAAATTTCCTGCCCTCCTATAACGAGGTATGGCAGTATATCATCGCCATTTTCCTTGGCTCCGTACTGTATATATCCGTAAACCTGAGCAAATTCGCTGTAGTTGAGCGAATACATCTTTATATAAAGAGTATCCTCGTCCCATCTGGGAACTGCTGTCAGAGAAATATCGTTTCGCATGGCTGTGGGGCCTATTTCTTCAATGCTGTCATAAAATTCAATGGGCTTGAGCTTGATATCAAAGGAAAGGCCTCCTATTGTCAGGCTTATGGGGAGGTCAACTCCGTATTCCTCTATAGTTTCCATCAAACCTGATACCCTTACCGTGTTTGTCATTTCCGTACGGCTGCCGCCGCCGTAATAATCAAGAGCTTCGCCGGCCTTGCCGGCTACACTGACGTCGGGTACGATTTTAAAGAATGGGCCAAACGAACCCTCATGGTCATCGACTTTAATAAAAGATGATACTCCGTTGTCGTCCAGCAATTTTTGTAGGTCATCGGCAGTTGCATTGTACTTTATATCATCATCTTTCATGAAATCCAGGGTTATTTTATATACTATATCTACATTAAAGTCCGATACATAGGCATTTTCCAATGTGACAGTTACATTGCCGTCTGATTGGGTAACGGGCTCTCCGGCCATGGAATAAAGTATCCCTGAGGGAGCTCTTGTCGTATCATTCTGCTCGCTGATTGACATGCCGGGAATAAATGAAAATATTTTCTTTATAGCTGCCTGTGCAGTAGGGGAGTAGCTGACTGCGGTAACCGCTACGGCAAATGCCGCCGCCGCAACCGCCCATCTTCTCCACATAACAGGTCTTTTAACGGGTTCGTCTGCCTCTTCAATATAATTGGGGTCTATATTTCCAAGTTCTTTATATAAATCTTCTTTTTTCATATCTCAATTCCCTCCTTTTCCAGGTATTCTCTTAAGGCAGTCCTTGTTCTGAAAAGGGATGACTTTACTTTGCCTTGACTTATACCATATCTTTTTGCAATATCCGATATGGAATCAGAGTACCAATATCTCCTGACAAAGTAAATTCTCGCGTCCTTTTTAATACCTGACAAAAATAAGTTTATGGCTCGGGCAATCTCGCCTTTTTCATAGTCCTGCTGTGCTGCCCGGGACGGTATCATTTCCTCAACCTCCGAAAGCAGCATGTCAAACTGAGAGTTCCTTTTTTGGGCCCTGTAATACTCATAGCGGTTTAAAGCAGTTCTTCTGGTAATCATACCGAGGTAAGTTTTAAGCGGATTTGGCTCTGCGGGAGGTATGGTATTCCATGCCTTAAGATATGTGTCGTTTACCGCTTCCTCGCTGTCCTGCCTGTTTTGAAGTATGTTCATTGATATTTTCCTGCAGTAGGAGCCGTATTTGGTGTTGGTTTCTTCAATGGCATTTTCCATGCGTCCGATATATAAATCAATTATTTGTTTGTCGGTCATTATTGTCATTCCTTTCTAAGGGCCCTTCACTAATAAATACAGGAAATGCTTTCGGAGGTTTCATTTAATTTAACAAAAAAGCTCCTAATCTGTGCGGAGCTGAACTATTATTTTGAAAATTTCGCAACCTGTTTCAGGTTAAAAAACGATAACCTAAATCAGGTTATTATAAAATTTTTCCGAGGTGAGATAACATGTACAGAAGAATTCGTGATTTACGTGAGGATAAAAATTTATCCCAAAAGCAGTTAGCGGAAATACTCGGAATGTCTCAAACAGGATATTCAAAATACGAAACAGGTGAAAACGATATACCAACTCAGATTTTAATAAACCTGGCGTATTTTTATGAAACCTCGGTGGATTATATTCTTGGGCTTACTGACATAAAAAGGCCGTTTCCAAGAAAAAAATTTATAAACTGAATTTATCCTTTAAAAGCTTTTTTGAAAACTCTTCAACCTCATCGCAATACTGCCTGTAGGCTGTCATCATTTTTTTTGCTTCACCGGTTACTTTGGCGCCGCCTCCGCTTTTTCCGCCTGTTGTAGAGCTCAAAAGCTTAAAACCCAGATTTTTTTCGCATTCCTTAACAATTTTCCATGCCTTTGAATAGGCCATATCCATACTCATAGCGGCCTTGCGGAGCGAGCCATATATCTCTATCTGCTCTAAAAGGAGGCATATCCCCGGACCGAAGCACTTGTCCTGTGTATACAGATGTATTCTAATCTTTGCCTTGAGTTCCTTTTCCATTGTAAACCCTCCAAAAAAGTGTTATCCTTTAAATAATATAACGGTGAGGTGTAGGTGTATGCTTTCAGAAATTTTAAATATTAAACCCGGGCTTACCTCAATTATAGGCAGCGGCGGTAAGACAACCCTTATGTACAAGCTTGCTAAGGAGCTGTCAGCGTCAGAAAAGGTCATTATCTGTACCTTTACAAAAATTTATAAGCCTGAACATATTATAACACTTATTGACCCGTCAGAGGAAGATATAAAAAATGCACTTTCGACCAATAGCTGTATATGTGTCGGAAAGTTATCCACAGATGAAAAATTAACAATGCCTGATATTTCTGTGGAAATTTTGCTTAAATATGCGAATTATGTAATTTCAGAGGCCGATGGGTCAAGAGGGCTGCCTTTAAAGGCTCACAGAGATTATGAGCCTGTTATCCACAGAAAACCTGTGAATACAATCCAAGTTTTGGGGATAAGTGGTATAAATAAAAAAATCAAGGATGCCTGCCATAGGCCTGAAACATATGCAGAAACAGCCGGGGCATCAATAACCGATGAGGTAACGCCTAAAATGGCCGCATATGTGGTCAAAAAGGAAGGGCTGTGCGATGTTCTTATAATAAACCAGGTGGAAAATGATGATAATATGAAGGACGCGGAAAAAATTGCCGATTATTTGGACATTCCGGTTTATGCCGGAGAAATAATGAAGGGGGATTTAATATGCTTGCAGTCATAAAAGGGGCAGGGGACATTGCTTCAGGAATAGCACTCAGGCTCAGACACGCTAAATTTGACGTTGTAATGACAGACTTAAAAAAGCCCACAGCAATCAGGCGTACCGTCTGTTTTTCTCAGGCAATAGTAAACGGTGAGACGGCTGTAGAGGATGTTAAAGCTGAAAAAGCCGAGAACACGGACAATATACAGGCTATTATAAACAGGGGAAATATAGCGGTTATAGCCGATGAAGAGGGCGAGTGTATAAAAAAGCTTAATCCTTATTTTGTGATAGACGCTGTACTGGCAAAGAAAAACTTAGGAACATCAATTGAGGACGCCCCTGTCGTTATAGGTGTGGGTCCGGGCTTTACCGCCGGTATTGACTGCAACGCTGTTGTTGAAACCCAAAGGGGGCACTATCTTGGCAGGGTTATATTAAAAGGGTGTGCTGCTGAAAACACAGGTGTTCCGGGAAATATAGGAGGATACACCACCGAAAGAATAATTAGGGCGGTCAAAGACGGTATTTTTTTACCTGTCTGCGCTATAGGCGATGTTGTGGAGGCAGGGCAGACTGTTGCATATGTGGATGGCGAGCATGTAAAGAGCCAAATCGGCGGAGTTCTCAGAGGGATATTGCCCAAGGGAACTCCTGTATATAAAGGAATGAAAAGCGGAGATGTTGACCCGAGATGTAAAATTGAACACTGCTGGTGCGTATCTGATAAGGCCTTAGCCGTAGGCGGCGGGGTTCTTGAGGCAATGCTTGCGCTGAAGGAGGACTGAATATGGAAGATATAAGGCTTACAAAGCTGGCTGACTGTGCCGGCTGCGGTGCAAAGGTAGGCGCTGGCGTGCTTGCGAAGCTTCTCGAGGATATAGAGGTGCTGGATGACCCCAACCTGCTGGTTGGTTTTGATAAGAGCGACGACGCCTCAGTATATAAAATAAATAATGAGCTGGCCATTGTTCAGACTGTGGATTTCTTTCCCCCTGTGTGCGACGACCCATATACATTTGGGCAGATTGCGGCGGCAAACGCCATGTCCGATATATATGCGATGGGAGGGCAGCCTAAGCTTGCGCTGAATATCATGGCTGTTCCATCGTCTATGGACAAGGAGCATGTCCATGCAATACTAAAGGGCGGCTATGAGAAGGTTTATGAGGCCGGAGCGCTTATAACGGGAGGGCATTCTATTTTTGATAAGGAGCCGAAATACGGACTTTCAGTGACTGGTTTTGTGCAGCCGGATAAGATAATAACAAACAGCAGAGCAAGGGAAGGCGATGTTCTTATACTTACAAAGCCAATCGGAATAGGAATTATAACAACCGCCGCAAAGGCTGATTTAGTTTCCGAGAAAGGATTGAAATATGCTTACAGTCTCATGTCAACACTTAATAAGGAAGCAAGGGACATAATGGTCAAGTACAGTATACATGCATGCACAGATGTGACCGGCTTTGGCCTTATGGGACATCTTCTTGAAATGACACAGGGTTCAAATAAAGCTGCTGTTGTTGATACAGAAAATATCGAATTTATAGACGAGGCAAGGGAATTAGCCCAAAGCGGCATACTGCCGGAGGGGCTTTACCGAAACAGGAGCTATGCGGAAAGCTTTGTTGAACACGGTAATATAAAGCTTTCAGTGCAGG
>CAUHBX010000065.1 GCA_959604475.1 uncultured Eubacteriales bacterium | reverse complement strand
GGCTGATTTGCAGAAAATTTTTGCAGTCAAACAGATATGAGCTTTCTGTTAAAATGTGGACGCTAATAGGAGTGCTCGCATTACTTCCTTTTGCAGCTACCGTATCCGCCGTAACCCTTACAAACTTCAACTGGCGGATTACAAAGGATACCATGCTGTCAGTAACAGTACTGCCGTTTGCGTTTATAAGCTCCCTGTCTCTGCTTTTCACCGTTACGGTTCTGGCAAAAAATGAAAAAGCCTTACAGGAAAACAAGCTGTATGAAATGAGAAATATTTATTATAAAAACCTGGAGCAGGAACAGCTGCAGGTGCGCCGTCTAAGGCACGACATGGCCAATCACATGACAGCTATTGACGGTTTAATAAAAGAAGGAAAGTTTGACAGGGCTAAAGAATACATAGCTTCCTTGAAGAATTCACCCGGTATGCTTTCCATGAGACGATGGTGCGAAGATGACGTCATAAATTCATTGCTGGCGGGTAAAAGCGCTGTTATTGAAAGCAACAATATTACCTACGATTTTAAGGTATCACTTCCTGACAGTTTGCCTATAGAAGGCCTAGATATATGCTCTCTTATAGGAAACGCTCTTGACAATGCAATTGAGGCAAGCCTTAAGCTTAGTAAAGAGGAACGGCAAATTTCCCTAAGCCTTATTGTCCAAAGGGGTATGTTTATATTGAATTCGGTAAACAACACATTGGCTATTCAAAGTACTAAAAATGGGCGCTTTCTAACCTCTAAGGCTGATAAGGCAATGCATGGCTTCGGACTTGATAATATGCGTTTTGTAGTCGACAAGTATGGCGGAACTATGGAAATACAAACGGAAAACAATAAATTTGACCTGCTTGTTACTCTTCCGGTTTAAGATAAAAAGGATACCCTGTAAAGGGTATCCTTTAAAATTCTCTTGAAGGCTTATAAAGCAGTTTTCTCACATATCTTAAATCCTCTTCAAGCTCTCCGCCGCCCCACCTTTCCTCAGCCACGAAGAGCAGCTCATTGGCCTTCTCATAGTTTCTGAGCGCTATCTGCTCAAATATGTTCAGCACCGCTACAAATGGTTCTATCCTTTCATTTACCTTAAGCTGGTTAAACCTGCGTCTATAGTTTTCCATTATAAATAACGCCTGCCTATAATCCTCAAGATAGAAGAAAACATATGCCCGGTACATATAACACATAAGCTCACAATTGCCTGAAAGCCTTTCGCTGCGTATTTCCATCAGCTTATCTTTGGCAAGTCTAAATTCCTTTTTCTCACAGTATCCTGCGGCTATGTTACAAAGCAGCAGCGCCCTCATAGGCTCTGACTTCTTACCTACAAGCCGTTTCTCATTTTCTGCAATGTATTTGTCAGGATTTTTTTCTTCTGTCAAAATAACGGCAAGCCTTTCTATCTCCTTTAGATACTTTCTCATCCATCTGACGTTTATAATCATCGCGGCCAAGATGAATCCGCCTCCGGTAGCGGAAAGCATTATCCAAAAAGCAGCTGGCGTCAGAGCTGGTTTAAAAGCCAGTTCTGCAAGAAATGTAAGTATTAAAGCGCCGAAAAATAAAATCTTTAGTTTCATAGGCTCTCACTATCCTTAAATATGATGCCCTTTATAAAACTGTTTTACTGCAAAAGCTCGTCAATAAGCGGTACAAATTCGTCATTGAACAAAGTTTCAGCATCGGCCCCGCCCTTTTTATAATACTGAACAACTCCGTCCTTATCCAGTATAGCAGTCACAGGTATACTCTGCGCATTGAATTTAAGAGTATCGCCGTATGTTGTCACAGCAATATCAAAGGTATATCCCGTTTCCTCAATAAAAGCTTCTATATCTTCTGTAACATCTCCGCTGTTCATAGCAAGTATATTTATATCTTCGCCATATTTGACCTTAAGCATTTGCAATGAAGGTATTTCGTCCATACAGTATCCGCACCACGTTGCCCAAAACATGATTACGGTTGGCTTTCCGTAATAGTCAGACAAAGTCCCCTCTGTCTCATCCAGCTTCATTATTTTTATATCTGGAGCGGGCTCTCCTACCTCCGCGATTTCCTTCTTATCATCTTCAGGGTTATACTCGCTTATGTCCTTTACATCTATTTTTTCACCGCTCATTTTTGAACTGCAGGCTGTCAGCGCAAAACAAAGCGCAAGCAGCAGCAAAAGTTTCTTTTTCATTTACCTCTCTCCTTTTTATGCTTCCATCCGATTGCATCCTCACTGCAAATTTTCATACATTCGCCGCAGGATATGCACTCCATATCGCCAACCTTTTTAATATCCATTTTACATTCCCTTACACATCTTCCGCAGTTATTGCATTTATGTTCATCCACGCACATACCTATAATCGAAACTTTGTTGAAAAAAGAATATATCGCTCCCAGCGGACAAATAAATCGGCAGAAGCCTCTATAGGCGAATACAACTCCAATTAAAATTACCGCCATAAGCCCAACCTTCCAGTTGAACAGTGCCCCCACCATCGCGGCAATCTGTTCATTTGCGATATACATAGGTATACCGGCCTCAATTGTTCCTGCCGGGCAGATAAATTTGCAAAATCCGGGATATTTAAATGCCAGCGGCAAAATTAATACAAACACAACAAGTATAATATATTTCAGCTTTGACAGCGCGGCAGTATATCTGCTTTTTTTAAGCTTTGGTGTTGGAATTTTATGCAGCAGTTCCTGTATCAAACCAAAGGGACACAAAAATCCGCATATAGTTCTTCCAAGTATAACTCCAAACAGTAAAAGCGTTCCTATTATATAAAATGGAAGCCTTTTTCCCGATACTGACACCGCATTTTGCAGACTTCCCAATGGGCATGAGCCTATGGCACCCGGGCATGAATAGCAATTAAGCCCCGGCACACAGAGTCCTTTAAGATTTCCATAGTACAAAACACCGTCTGAAAAGCCTTTGATGTTTGCGTTATATACGAGCGCGCTTATAAGCTGTATGTATTTTCTTTTAAATCCGCTCTTAGCCAATTCCTATACACTCCAGACATACACGTATACCCTTATTTAAAGTGTCGGTAAATCCTCCGTTCATTGTTCCTGCTGTTATCATAACTACAGCGGCCGCAATCAGTACCGTCCTAATACGCCTCATAATTTATCACCCTTTAGTTAAACTTAACTGCAGTTCCATATGCCGTTATCTCAGAAGCTGACTGCATAACCGAACTTGTTGCAAACCTAACGCCTACAATAGCGTTGGCTCCAAGCCTTTCAGCATCTGCAATCATTCTCTCAGTAGCTATTTTGTGCGCTTCCTCAATCATTTCGGTATAACCTTTAATTTCACCTCCGACAATTGTTTTGAAGCTGGCTCCTATGTCCTTTCCGATATGCCTTGAGTTAACTGTAGTACCCTTTACAATTCCGATTATATCATAACTGCGTCCAATATTTTCAGTCGTAGATACAAGCATAAAATTACCTCCTTTTATATAATAGCTATTTTCTTATAACCGCATTATAACCTAAAAGGAGGTATCATACCATATACTTAATTTTATTGTAAGAAAGATGATTAAAATTATCTGAAAATACAAAAAGCGGCCTGCTGGCCGCTTTCTTAATATTATTCTTCAGTTGTTTCAGCTTCTGCAGAAGTTTCCTCTGCTGCGGGAGCATCGGCTTCCTTCTTAGAAAGGCTGATTTTCTTTGACTCTGCATTAACGTCAATAACCTTAACCTTAATGATTTCGCCGATTTTAAGTTCATCCTCAGGCTTTTCAACACGTTTGTTGGCAATCTGAGAAATATGAACAAGGCCGTCAACGCCGGGCTCAAGTTCGATAAACGCACCGAAAGGCACCATGCGAACAACTTTACCTTCAACAATTGAGCCAACTGCATATTTGTCAACTGCAAGTGTCCAAGGGTTAGGTGTTACGTCCTTAAGTGAAAGTGAAATTTTGCTCTTTTCTTTATCTACATCAAGAACAGCAACCTCTACAGTATCTCCCTCGGAAAGGACTTCCTTAGGATTTGAAATTCTTCCCCAACTCATCTCAGAGATATGGATAAGTCCATCAACGCCGCCAAGGTCAACAAATGCACCAAAGTCAGTGATTCTTGATACTGTACCAGTTACTTTCTTGCCTACTTCAAGAGTTGCAAATACTGCAGCTTTCTTTTCTTCAGCCTCTTTAGCAAGAAGAGCTTTTCTGCCGCCGATATAACGGCGTTTTGATTTGTCAAGCTCAATAATGTTAAATGTAAGCTCAGTTCCCTTATAAACGCTGAGGTCTTCTACAAATCTTCCCGAAACCTGTGAAGAAGGGATAAATACTCGGATTCCGTTTACAACGGCAATAAGTCCGCCTTTAACAACATCTGTTACCTTACCTGTTACGGGTACCTTTTCTTCAAATGCCTTTTCAATTTCTTCAAGGCCCTTCTGTGACTCAACCTTTCTCTTTGAAAGAAGAACGTTTCCGTCGCCGTCATTTACACGTACAACAAAAACTTCAATTTCATCGCCCGGCTGAACAGTTTTGCTGGGAACGACATTGCTGTCGCTGCTGAACTCTCCTCTGGGGATAATTCCGTCGGATTTATAACCCAAATTCACAGAAACCTCTTCACCAGCTGTTGAAATTACTGTACCCTTAACAACATCGCCTGTATGTAAAGTTACAAATGATTCGTTAAGCATCTGCTCAAATGTAAGCTCTTCACCCTCCATAGTATTTTTGACTTCGTCCATTTCGCTCATAGTAGTAATAACCTCCTTTATTAATGCAGGAGGAGTAGACGCTCCTGCAGTTATACCAATTCTATCATTAAATTTATAATTATTCAACACCAAATCTTTAATTGTTTCAATATAATATGTGTTTTGGCAATTTTTTTTACAAATCTCATACAGCTTCTGAGTATTAGAACTTCCTTTATCACCGATAACAAGCATTTTATCAACCGTTTTGGATAACTCCACAGCTTCCTTCTGCCTTTCTTCCGTCGCGGAGCATATAGTGTTATCGGCTGAAATTTTATTCGTCTTCCCACTCAGCACACCCAGTATATCTTTATATTTGCTTTCCCTGAATGTTGTCTGTACAACCACAGCGTACTCAACTTCAGGGTCAAGCTCTATTTTTTCTGCGTCATCCACACTGTCCACTATAACAGCGGAGTTTTCACACCAGCCGTTAATACCAATGACTTCCGGGTGGCTTGAATCTCCAATTATAATTACGCCTATACCGTTTTTGTGCTTTTGATATACTATGTTGTGAATTTTCTTTACAAACGGGCATGTTCCGTCAACATAGTCAATTCTGCGGCTTTCCAGCTCATTATATACCTCTTTCCCAACTCCGTGGGAACGTATTATAACCGTTGCATCTTCACAGTTTTCAAGGCTGTCCACAGCAAAAACACCTTTTTTTGCCAAATCCCCGTTCACATTTTTATTATGGATTAGCGGTCCGTATGTATGTATTTTTCCGCCCTTTTCTATTTCTTTATAGCAAGCCTCAATCGCCCTGTTTACGCCAAAGCAGAAGCCTGCTGATTTTGCCGTTATTATTTTCACTGATTTTCACCCGTTTTTTCATTTACTATTTTTAATACAGCATCTGCGACATTTTCAACAGACATGCCTGTAGTGTCTATCTCAACCGCATTTTCAGCTTTTCTGAGCGGATTATATTCTCTGGTCATATCGTTATGGTCACGCTGCTTAATCTGCTCAATGACGTCGCAAAGGGTTTCCTTTCTGCCCTGAGCCTGAAATTCCTTAAGTCTGCGCCTTGCCCTTTCCTCAACATCGGCGTTGAGATAAATTTTAACCTCTGCATTTGGAAGCACAACAGTCCCTATGTCCCTCCCGTCCATTACGACTGAGATTTTTTTTGCCATATCCTGCTGCATCTCAACAAGCCTGTCCCTTACCGGTATGAAGGTTCCAACATTTGAAGCTCCCTGACCGACCTCCGCCGTCCTTATAAGGCCGGTAACGTCCCTGCCGTTAAGTATCATATGCTGTATGCCGTCATTCATCTTTATTTCCATCTTTATGCTGTCAAGCGCCTTTTCAACCGCCTCGCCATTGGTTGTACTTATTCCGTTTGCCATACAGTAATAGGCCACTGTTCTGTACATAGCTCCCGTATCTATATAAACAATACCAAGCTTTTCAGATAATATTTTCGCGATTGTGCTTTTACCGCTTCCGGCAGGCCCGTCAATCGCTATTGAATAAATTTTCATA
>CAUHBX010000064.1 GCA_959604475.1 uncultured Eubacteriales bacterium | reverse complement strand
TCTTGTATTGCTATAACTTTCCAGTATTGCCGAAATACCGGCTTCATCCGCAGCTTCACTTTTAATATATCTTCTGATAAGGTGCGCCACATCAGTTATGCTTACGTCGCATGTACAGCCGTCAAGGCCAGAAACAATGATATTACCCGCCTCGCTCTTTCTTACATTGTCATTTTTAAAGGCGTTGTGGCAAACATTTCGCCTTTGCGCGGCGTTAGTTACAGCGCCTGTATAATCTGATTTTACCAGAAGCTCGGATGCCATTTTAATTCTGTCAGTATAATAATCAAAATACTTTATGACCATTAAGTCTACCGGCGTATAGTCACCAAAGCTTTTTATCCTTTTTCGTATCCTTGAAAACTCCCCTGTTCTCCGGCCGAAAAAATCATCGACAGACCCACATGTAACTCTCATACGGTCGTCTGAAAAGCCCTCGGCGGCATTATGAAATAAGGCAAGAGTTTCGGCTGTTTCTTTCAAATCGTTTTTATCTTCAAAGTCCATCCTTCCGGTAGGAATGTATCTTATCAGTATGTATGCTGAATCATCAAATCTGTAGCACGGCATATCATCAGTAGTTCTGTAGGCTTTATCCAGTCCGTCGAATCCCCTTGAGCTTAGATACTGCTTAAGAGCCATCTCCATCTCAAGGCTTACGTCGTCGGAAAAAGTTTTTTTCAGCTCCAGCAGCCCTCTGTCAGTCCTACATACAAGACCTGTTCTGGTACGGTATGAACTGACGAGCTTTACGCCGAAGCCCTGCTGTAATATTTTTGCATTTATATCATCCATAAAAATCCCTCCGACTCACACAATATGCCTGTTTTACAATAATATGTGGCCAAAGGGTAAATTATTATCACAAGGCGAAACGGCTGAGGACAAATTTTTCAAGATACTCTTTATTGTTATTGCCGTTATCCCTGTGAACAGCGTCCAAGGCGCTCTTAAGAGCCTTGCCTATAGTCCTGCCATCCGTTATTCCCAGTTCCTTAAGCACTGCTCCATTAATCTTAAGGTCTTTCATATATATGCACTCGTTATTTTCCTTTATATCGTTATATATTTTTAATGCCTCGTCCGCGCCTTCCCTGTTTTGTGCCATATAAAACTTTATTAGCAGAGAGTATGTGTCATCTCCCAGTCTTTCAGCCAGTTTTTTAATTTCATACCGGGCTGTCTGCGGCTCTTTTTCAGCTTCGTTTATAACCGAACACGCAAAACGCAGTGTTTTAGTGTCAAATTTAAGTCCTTTCATCAGCTTTTCCGCTTCTTTTGCCCCAAGCCTGCTTAAAAACAGAGCCCATCTGAGTGCAGGGATTTTTTCCGAGGACGAAAGCTCCCTTGAGACGTCCTCCAACTTCTGTTTTAAGATATCCCCCAAAGGTTTGAATATATAGTCCATGAGCCCGCTTTGGGCAAGAAAAGAAATTTTCTCCGGCCTTTCACTCATTATAAGCTTCTGAAGCTCCTCCCTTACCCTTTCAGCGCTTATTTTTGTAATAAGGGAGGCGTTATCCCTAAGCGCATTCCATGTTTTGTCTTCTATAACAAAACCAAGCTGTGCGGCAAACCTGACCGCCCTCAGCATTCTTAGTGCGTCTTCTTTAAACCTTTCCTCCGGGCAGCCCACGCCTCTGATAATCCCGCTTTCTATGTCCTTAATTCCCCCAAAGGGGTCAATAAAGCCCTCCTTTGGGTGGTATGCGATTGCGTTTATTGTAAAATCACGCCTTAATAGGTCCTCATGGATATCCCTTGTAAACATTACCTCGTCCGGGTGGCGGCAGTCAGTATATTCTCCCTCTATACGATAGGTTGTTGTTTCATAGCTGTCCTTACCCATAAGAACCGTTATAGTTCCATGCTTTATGCCTGTGTCATAGGTATGGGAGAAGCACGCCTTTGTCTCCTGCGGCTTTGCCGACGTTGTTATATCCCAGTCTCCCGGCGTCCTGCCAAGTATCATATCCCTGACACATCCGCCGACAATGTATGCCTCGTAGCCGTTTTCATTAAGTGTATACAAAATTTTTTCAGCCTTTTTGTCAATAAAAAAATTCATATTTATCTCCCTAAACAGTATTTTTCCATAAATTAAAGCATTATTTATAATAATATAACGTCTTTTTAACAAAAACGCAATTTTCTCTAAAAAAATATTGACATATAAAATGTGTCATGCTATTATATTTCTTGCAGTCAAGAAAATATTATATTGAGCACCTTTAGCTCAGTTGGTAGAGCAACTGACTCTTAATCAGTGGGTCTGGGGTTCGAGCCCCCAAAGGTGTATCGTAACGGCGAGGTTTTGCAAATGTATAGGTTGTGGGGTCTCGCTGTTTTTTTGTGCAAAAACCGCACCTGCCGAAGCAGGTGCTTTTTTAGAATAATAGATAAAGCATATCTATAAACACTTTCTCATCGGCTTATTCCTCTGTGTGTATATCACAAACCCTGTACCTTATATATCCCTTTTCATAATAGGTTTCGACCTTCCCGCACTCCTCCAGATACTGAACATAAGGCATTATCATTCCATGAATATCGAAGAAGTAATATCTGTTGCTTATTTTTATATTCATGCAGGTAACTACCGCCGCCGCTATGTCGTCAAAGCACATTCCGTCCTCAATATAGCTTAATACAACCTCAGCCCTCATTTTAAGATAATTTATATTTGCCGCAACCTCAAAATCCAGTTCTTCCCTTATGCCCCTGTGTGAAATAATATATTTGTCACAGTCCAGCTCAAGAAGCCTTCTCTTTGACGCAAAATCAACTGCAAAATTTGATGCATATGGTATTTTAGTTTTAACTATCTCATTTTCCGTCATAAGTGCATCCCCTACCATGGCAACATTATCCGGTGTAATAATTGAAATATGTGAAGCGCTGTGCCCCGGCGTATGGACAATTCCAAATTTTCTTCCAAATATATCAACATCTTTGGCATCGGGTTTAATGAAAACATCGACAGGGCTATGCATGCACTTAAGGGCCTTTTGTATTGTATCATCAAACGGAACAAGGGTATGCTGCATTCTAAGGCTGTCCATATCGCTGCACATATAAGCCTCAGCCCCGTACATATAAACCTTTGAACCACACTTTTCTATAAGCTTATCATTATTTCCTATGTGGTCTAAATGTCCATGGGTATTTATTATGGCTTTAACGTTTAAATCTGCACCGTCAACAACGTCCATCAATATTTTAGTTTCATGATTTCCATAGGATGTACCGCTGTCAAGCATTACTATATCTCGGTCATTAATCATATAAACTCCCATAAGGGTACGCCCTGTATCTATACACCATGTATCTTCCTTAACACAATAAAAATTTTTCATTAAACTGACACTTCCTTAGCTGTAATAATAAGAATAATATAACATCATCGTCAAGTCGTTTTCAAGACGTCAGTTATTTCTGCGTTAAAAAAACTTCTTATTCATTGACGCGGCGCCATGTTTTATGTGCTAAAGTGCCTAAACTATTGCTTTTTATTCAATTTAGATGTATAATAAAGGCTGCAAACGCGCGGACGATTGTACGTCATGCACAGACAGCATATTAACATTAGGGAGGAAGAAAAATGAAGAAAGCTTTATCAATTGCTTTGGCTGCGTGCCTTACATTAGGCGCCCTTGCCGGATGCGGCAGCTCATCAAGCAACTCAAGCTCTGGAGGAGATAACCAGGCCTCAGGAGACAATGTAATCAAAATCGGTGTTTTTGAACCACAGACAGGTGAAAACGGCGGCGGCGGGCTTCAGGAAGTTTACGGTATCCGCTATGCCAACCAGATGTACCCTACAGTAGAGGTTGGAGGAACAGAATATACTATCCAGCTTGTAGAGGTTGACAACAAATCAGACAAAACAGAGGCTGTTACAGCAGCTCAGAAGCTTGTATCCGAAGGCGTTGTAGGCGTCCTTGGCTCATACGGCTCAGGCGTATCAATTGCAGCAGGCGATATTTTTGCTGACGCAGGCATTCCCGCAATCGGATGCTCATGCACAAATCCTCAGGTAACAAGCGGCAACGATTGGTACTTCCGTGTTTGCTTTATCGACCCTTTCCAGGGTACTGTTATGGCTAACTATGCTATCCAGAACGGATATTCAACAGCGGCTGTAATCACACAGCTTGGCGACGACTATTCCTCAGGTCTTGGCTCATACTTCAAGACAGCCTTTGAGAGCCTTGGCGGAACAATTACAACAGAGCAGCAGTTCCAGACAAACCAGTCTGACTTCAAGGCTATTCTTACTAACATTAAATCAACAAACCCTGACGTTATTTTTGCGCCTTCGTCAATCACAACTGCTCCGCTTATTATCAAGCAGGCACGTGAAATGGGCATTACATCTGTAATCGCTGCAGGCGATACATGGGAAAACGCTACAATTATTGAAAACGCAGGCGCTGACGCTGAGGGCGTTGTTCTTTCAACATTCTTTGACGAAGCGGCTCCCGCAAACGATGAGGCAGCTTCCTTTGTTACAGGCTTTAAAGAATATCTCACAGGCATAGGCGAGTCAGATATTATCCCTGCTGTTTCAGCACTTGGCTACGATGCTTACCTGACACTTCTTCAGGCAATTAAAGATGCTGACTCAATTGACCCCGCCGCAATAAAAGAAGCACTTGTTAACGTAAAGGTTACAGGCGTTACAGGAGATATAACATTTGATGAAAACGGAGACGCAAACAAGAGCCTTGCTTTCATCAAGACAATAAAAGACGGCAAATTCGAGTTCTTGACAACTACAGAGCTTTAAGCAATAAATTGGAAATACAAGAGTGGGGAAGGATTTCCTCCCCACTCATTTTTTAAGCTAAAAAATAAATTCCGCAGAGAATAAACTTAACAGGGGGCTTTTATTATGAGTTTATCCACAATAATTCAGCACTGTCTGACAGGTATTTCTCTGGGCGGTGCTTATGCACTAATTGCCATAGGGTATACTATGGTATACGGCATTCTGCGACTTATTAACTTTGCTCACGGCGATATTTTTATGATGGCGGGATATTTTATGATATTCGCAATGGCCAGCTTTCCTTGGTATATCGCTATACCTATAACGCTAATCGGCACTGTTGTGCTTGGCGTTGTTATAGAAAAAGTTGCTTATAAGCCACTGCGCTCCGCTCCGAGAATGTCTATTATGATTTCTGCTATCGGTGTATCGTATTTGCTTCAGAATCTTGCTACATACCTTTTTACCGCCCTTCCAAAGGGCTATCCCGAAATTCCGATTCTCAAGAAAATCTACCAGTTCGGCGATGTTTCCGCATCACTTGTAACTTTCATCACACCGGTTATAACCATCGTACTTGTAATTATACTTATACAGCTTATTAACCATACAAAAATGGGTATGGCCATGAGGGCGGTTTCAAAGGATTATGACACCGCGCAAATCATGGGTATTAAAATCAACAGTATTATCAGCTATACGTTCGTTATCGGCTCTCTTCTTGCCGGTATAGGCTCTATTCTTTACTTTACAGACCGTATGACTGTTTATCCCTTCAGTGGTGCGCTACCCGGACTTAAGTGCTTCGTAGCTGCGGTACTTGGCGGTATAGGCTCTATTCCCGGCGCCGTTGTCGGCGGATTTATACTGGGCATAGGCGAAACAATACTTACAGCCGCAGGATATTCAACATTCAGCGACGCATTTACATTCCTGGTTCTTATTATAATGCTGCTTTTCAGACCGACAGGTATATTCGGTGAAAAAGCAACAGATAAGGTGTGAGGTGGCGGCTATGAAGAATACACAGACAGTTTCACCAAACAAAAGAAGAAATCTTATTTTGACAATCATAGCTATGCTTGCTGTTATCGCAGTTCTTTTCTTCCTTGAAAAAAACAGCGCACAGCACAACTATGCTATATCAATAATCGAAAGAAGCCTTATATACGCCGTTGTAGCCGTATCAATGAACCTGCTTACCGGATTTACAGGCCTTTTCTCGCTGGGGCAGGCAGGATTTATGGCTATAGGCGCATATACTGTAGCGATATTAACAATACCCGTTGACGTACGTCCAAATGTTTACTATATCAACGGTATCAGCGACGCAATTGCCAATCTGCAGCTGCCATTCCCCGTTGCCCTCATACTCGGCGGTATTTTTGCCGCTGCTGTGGCGGCGCTTATAGGTATACCTGTACTGCGACTTAAAAGCGACTATTTGGCCATTGCGACACTTGGTTTCTCGGAAATTATCAGGGCCCTTA
>CAUHBX010000063.1 GCA_959604475.1 uncultured Eubacteriales bacterium | reverse complement strand
GTTGCGAAGCCCGAAGCCCCTCCCTGTATATGCAACTGGGATTTTGTAACGCACCTACTCAATGCTTACATAGCGTCGCTGGTGTGCTAGTGCGTACCCTTAGACTATCTACCTATAGATTTTTGTGTAAATTCCAGCCAAAATCCACAAAAATCTAAATACAGGTCTAATAGTAATTTAAATTTACCTGTCCCACTTTTGAACCTGTCCGCATATTATATGGTACAAAATAAAACAGGAGGAATTTATATGAGTTGCTGTAACTGCTGCTGCCCCTCTCCGGAGCCCGCTGCCCAAAAAGCCGCTTACTTCGCCGCATGGCAGACAGAAACGCTGTCAAACAGCTCTCTATACGGAGGCCTGAGATTTCAGAACTCCGACTATACAAATGAGGACTTTAACTTTGATGATACAATAATCACCGTAATTACTCCCGGCACATATATCGCACGGTATACAATATATGTACCCGCCGGCTCCGTGCTTAGGACAAACATCGCCCTGCAGATGAATAACGTGAACATACCGTCAGCCACAGTCTCAATCGACCATACAGCCACCGACCCCGCCGCCACCTATTCGGCGCAGGCCATTGTTCACGCCGACTATTTGGCCGCTCTCAGGCTGTCCTCAAACAACATTATTAATCTTACCACAACCAACACCTCGGCCCTCGCAAGCATTATAATGTATAAAATTTCGGACAGTCAGACGGTAAATCCGGTATAGCCACACAAAAAAGAAAGCCTGAATAATCAGGCTTTCTTTCTATTACACCTTAAGCATCCTGTAGCCCACGCCCACATGGGTCTGTATATACTTCGGGCTTGATGTATCCTTTTCAATTTTCTTTCTCAGCGTCGCCATAAACACCCTTAGCGACGCCACGTCGTTGTCCCATGCGCTTCCCCATATTTCCTTTGTTATATAGGTATGGGTCAGCACCTTTCCCACATTTTTTGCCAGCAGACAGACCAGCTTATATTCAATTGGCGTCAGGTGCAGTTCTTCTCCGTCCAGATAAACGCAGCCGGAGGCATAGTCTATTTTCAGCCCGCCGTTTACGAATTCCGTCCCTCCCGTCGGCTGAGCCGTATTAATTCTACGAAACGTCACCCTAAGCCTTGCCAGAAGCTCCTCAACCGAAAACGGCTTTGTCAGGTAATCGTCGGCGCCCGCGTCCAAGGCGTCTATTTTATCCCTGTCCTCGCTCCTTGCGCTGATTACGATAATGGGCATATTAGACCATGAACGTATTTTTCTTATAATGTCTATCCCGTCCATATCGGGCAGCCCCAAGTCCAGCAGCACCACGTCCGGCTTCTGGCTTACGGCCTCCAATATCGCCTCCGAGCCCTTGGAGGCTGTGTGGTACTTGTAGTCCTGCGTTTCCAGTGTCGTTACTATAAGGTTGCGGACGGCGCTGTCGTCCTCCACAACTAAAATCAACGGTTTATTCATGTAAATTAACCTCCTCGGCACGCAGCGTAAATTTAAATACCGTTCCGTGCGGCTTATTGTCCCCTACGGTTATTGCTCCGCCGTGGGCCGTTATAATGGATTTGCAAAGCGCCAGCCCAAGCCCCATGCCGCGCCTGCTGTCTGCGGCTGAGCTGTCAGCCCTGTAAAACATGTCAAACACCCTTTTCTTTGCCTCGTCGGATATGCCGCCTCCGTTGTCCGCAATCGTAATTTCCACAAAGCCTCCGCGTTTTCGGCTGGACAGCGTTATATGCGAGCCAACAGGGGTGTATTTGACCGCATTGTCCACAATGTTTATTATAACCTGTATTATAAGCCTTGCGTCCATAAGCGCCAGCAGCATGTCGTCGGAGCCTTTAATCTCCACAATGTGCTCGCTGCTGTGCCTGTTAATGTGCTTCATGGCCTCGTCTATTACCTCATCAACAACCTCGGCCTGCATATTGATATTCATAGTCCCGTCCTCAATCCTTGTGACGGAAAGCAGGTTTTCGACTAGGTTTATCAGCCACATGGAATCGTCGTAAATGTCGTTGTAAAGCTTAACCTTTTTATCCCCGGCCAGATTGTTGCTTATTAAAATGGCGGCGTTCCCCGATATACTTGTAAGGGGCGTCCTCAAATCATGGGATATGGAGCGCAGCAGGTTTGCCCTCAGCTTCTCGTTTTTAGCCTGCGCCGCGGCCTCCTCCCTTTTGCGGCTGTATTCCTCCTTGCCAAGTGCCAGCGCGCACTCACCGACAATGGAAAGTATAAGGTTATTTTCAAAGGCGTCCGGCGCCCCGTCCTTCACCGCTATGCCTATAACGCCGAAAACCTCGCCGCTGCTTCTGACCGCCAGATACAGGCATTCGGCGTTTCCAAGCGTATTGGTCGTAGCCCCGGCATGCTTGTTGTTTTTAAATACCCACTGGGCAACCGCCCTTTCGTTATCGGTTACGTAAACTCCTGTGTCCACGCCTCCGCCTGTAAAGACCATAGGCTCCTCAAGCCCCTTGCTTCCGGCAAGGTAAAACACAACCGGCTTTCCCAGAAGCTTTACAAGCTGTCCTGCGGCGGCCTCGGCTATTTCCCCGGCACTTTTGGCCTGCTGTAATATTCTGTTTGTTTCCAGCAGCAGCTTTGTCCTGTAGGCGACCGCTGCCGACTGCTTTGCCTGTATTTTAATTTTAACCGCCAGGTTTCCGCTTATAAACGCAGCAATGAACATAATCACAAACGTCACGGGATAGCCTGAATCATATGCCGAAAGCGTAAATCTTGGGTCTGTAAAGAAATAGTTGAACACAATAACGCTTAAAACCGAGGATACTATGCTGCATATCCTGTCGCCTACCGTTGCCGATGTAATCAGCACACCAAGAATATATACGGTTATTATATTGGCCTCGCTGAAGCCCAGCGACCAGAATATCCAGCCCAGAACCGTTGCGGCCGCAAGAATTCCGGCAGTCTTTAAAACGTCCCCGGCACTGGGAATGATTTTTTTATCCGAATCCTTTGGCGTGTATTTCTGTATTTGCGCATCAGGTATTATATATATGTCTAGCCTTGGCGCAAAGGCGGTCAGCTTTTCCGCGAAGGACTGCTTAGTGCGCATAAACTTGCGCTTAGTGTTGCTTCTTCCTATTACGATTTTGGAAACCCCCGAATATTTGGCGAACTCCGCAATCTGAAAGGCAATATCGTCACCGAAGGCCGTTTCTATATTAGCCCCCAGCCGTTCCGCCAGATGGGTGTTTTCCTCCAGCCTCTTTTTATTCTCCTCGCTCATATCGTCATAGGAGGTTGTCTGTACAAAAATGGCGGTGAAATTCCCTTTGAAGGCCGCGGCCATTCTCGCCGCGGTACGAATAATCTTTGGGTTTGACGGCGATGAGGAAAGCCCCACAAGTATATGCTCGTCCGTATAGCCGCCCTCCGCAGGCCTCTTGGTTTTCTCGGCAAGCCTGTTTACCCTGTCGGCGGCGCGCCTCAGTGCAATTTCCCTAAGGGACGTAAGGTTATCCTCGGTAAAAAAGTTTTCCAGCGCCTTTTCGGCCCTGTCTCTTTTATATATCTTGCCCTGCCCAAGCCTTTTCATAAGCTCCGCAGGCTCTATATCCACCAGCTCCACCTGGTCCGCCTCGTCAAACACCCTGTCGGGTATCCTCTCCCTGACTATCGTTCCGCTGATTGACGCCACAATATCGCACAGGCTTTCTATATGCTGTACGTTTACCGTTGTATATACGTCAATTCCGGCCCTTAAAAGCTCCTCAATGTCCTGATACCTTTTTACGTGCCTTAAGCCCTCGGCATTGGTATGGGCCAGCTCGTCTACAAGGATAAGCTCAGGCTTCCTTGCCAGCGCCGCGTCAAGGTCAAACTCGTTAAGCGTTATGCTCTTATAGCTTACTGCAAGCGGCTTAAGCGTTTCCAGCCCCTGCGCCAGCCTCATTGTTTCGGGCCTGGCGTGCGGCTCGATATATCCGGCCACAACGTCCGTCCCCTGCTCCTTGGCTCTGTGGGCGGCCTTAAGCATGGCGTAGGTCTTGCCTACCCCCGCCGCATAGCCGAAAAATATTTTCAGCCGCCCTTTTCTGCTGTCTTCCTTTTTTATTTTCTCCAATATTAAATCCGCGTTTTCACGTCCGGCCATATTCTCACCCAATATCTTTTTTAATGAATTATATCACATCAGTTTTGTATTTGAATACCCTTAAAGCCGGCGCAGGTTAAGCTGCGTCGGCTTCAGGTTTGTTTTATAAGGAATACCTTTCGCGTACGGGGGATTTTGTGCGCTTAGGTATGTTTTATTCAAGTATTCCCTCAAGCATGAGGTTTACCTTGAGCACATTTACGGTTTCCTCTCCGAAAATACCGAGGAATTTGTGATTTGTGCATTTCTCTATTATCTCCTCAACTTCTTCAGTTGTAATATTATTGTTTTGGGCCAGCCTCTCAACCTGATACTGCGCCGCTGCCGCTGATATATCTGGGTCAAGGCCGCTGCCCGAGCAGGTAACAAGGTCGGAAGGTATGGGCTCGTCACCCTTTTCGGGGTGAGCCTCTTTAATCATTTCAACCCTCTGGGCAACCAGCTCCCCATACTCCTCGCTTGCCGGGGAAATATTAGACGGGAATGAGTACATCATGGCGTTGCCCTCGTCGTCCACAAAGGTTCCTGTATCCACGTTCATTATTCTTCCCCACATGTGGTCCCCGTCTGAAAACTGCTGTCCAAGCAGCTCACAGCCGTATTTCTTTCCATCAACCTCTATAATGCTTCCGTTGGCCTTTTCGGGAAATGCCACCTGAGCAATGGCCGTAACAGCCGCAGTATATAAAACGCCGCATACTACTGTAAAAATCACCACACAGGCCAAGGCCCTTGGTATGACGCCCTTTATTGTTTTCATATTATCACCTTTCCTTTACGCCGCCCCAAGCAGTACAAGGAGCATATCTATAAGCTTAACGAATATGAACGGGGCTGCAATCCCGCCTAGGCCATATACAAGCAGGTTCCTTGAAAGCAGCTTTCCTGCCGGCACTTCCCTGTATTTTACGCCCTTAAGTGCAAGCGGTATAAGCGCCACAATTATAAGCGCGTTGTATATTACCGCCGAAAGCACCGCGCTTTGGGGGCTTGCCAGGTTCATTATGTTAAGCCTTGCAAGTCCCGGATAAAGTCCCATAAACAGCGCCGGAATAATTGCGAAATACTTCGCGACGTCGTTGGCTATTGAGAAGGTTGTAAGGCTTCCCCTTGTCATAAGGAGCTGCTTCCCTATCCTAACTATGTCAATAAGCTTTGTTGGCGAGGAATCAAGGTCAACCATGTTTCCGGCTTCCTTGGCAGCCTGCGTGCCGCTGTTCATAGCCACCGCAACGTCCGCCTGGGCCAGTGCCGGAGCGTCGTTTGTTCCGTCGCCTGTCATAGCTACAAGATGTCCCTTTGTCTGGAAATCCCTAATCATTTCAAGCTTCCCTTCGGGAGTGGCCTCCGCAAGGAAGTCGTCAACCCCGGCCTCGGCCGCAATAGCCGCAGCTGTAAGCGGATTGTCGCCTGTTATCATTATTGTCTTAATACCCATTTTCCTGAGGTCGGCAAATTTTTCTTTAACGCCGTCCTTTATAATGTCCTTAAGATGTATTACGCCGAGCACCTTAGCTCCCTCGGCCACAACAAGCGGTGTGCCTCCCTGCTCGGATATCCTCTTAACGGCCTCGCTGCATTCCTCGGAGAATTTTCCTCCCCTTTCAACGACATAGGCCTTTATCGCGTCGGCTGCGCCCTTTCTGATTTCCCTTCCGTCAAAGTTTACGCCGCTCATCCTTGTCTTTGCGCTGAAGGATATAAACTCCATATTTTTGTCGCTTACACTGCGGCCCCTAAGGCCGTATTTTTCCTTGGCCAGTATTACTATGCTTCTTCCTTCGGGAGTTTCGTCCGCCAGTGAGGAAAGCTGTGCCGCGTCCGCAAGCTGCTTCGGGTCGGTACCGTCCACCGGTATAAATTCGTCGGCCTTTCTGTTTCCAAGCGTTATTGTGCCTGTCTTATCCAGCATAAGTATATCCACGTCTCCTGCGGCCTCTATGGCCCTGCCGCTCATTGCCAGCACGTTGGCCTGGTTAAGCCTGCTCATTCCGGCAATACCGATTGCCGAAAGCAGCGCGCCTATTGTTGTGGGGGCAAGGCATACAAGCAGCGCCACAAGTGTTGTTACCGATGTGGGATTTTCTATTCCCGCCTGTTTTGCCGAGAACATGGAGTAGGTATAGAGAGAAAGCGTTACTAGTATGAATATTATGGAAAGCGCAATCAGGAATATTTGAAG
>CAUHBX010000062.1 GCA_959604475.1 uncultured Eubacteriales bacterium | reverse complement strand
CTGCCATTACTGCGGTGAAACTGTTGACAGGCCTGAAACATGCCCTGTATGCGGTTCTAAAAGAATTAGATATTTTGGCGCCGGCACGCAGAAAATTGAGGATGAAATAAAAAAGCTGTTTCCTCAGGCAAGGGTAATTAGAATGGACGCCGATACAGTCAGAGGAAAAGACGGACATGCTCAAATTCTTTCTGAATTTGGTTCCGGCAAGGCAGATATACTTATAGGAACACAGATGATAGCTAAGGGACATGATTTTCAAAATGTTGCGCTTGTGGGAGTTATGGCGGCTGATATGTCTTTAAATACAGGAGAATATGACGGAAATGAAAGAACCTATCAGTTAATAACACAGGTTGCCGGCAGGGCCGGAAGGGGAGATGATGCCGGACGCGTAATAGTTCAGACCTATACGCCAGATAATCCGGCAATCATGGCAGCTGTTAAGGGAGATTCAAAAAAATATTATGAAAATGAGATAGCATACAGAAAACAGATGGGTTACCCCCCATGTATGGACTGCGCACAAATAGAGATTACAGGCATGGACGAAAGGAAAGTAATAGAAAATTCCCATATAACAGCAGATGAGCTTAAAAAATACGGTGTGGACGTACTTGGACCTGTGCCGCAGTATATATCCAAGATTAAGGACGAATATCGGTGGATGATTACTGTTAGAAGTGATAGTGCCGATATTCTTAAAACAGCTATAGAAGATACTTATTCTAAAATGAGGCAGACCTTTGAATCGTTGGGAATATATATTAACCCAAAGATTATATAAAGACTGAAGGAGCATTACGCTCCTTTTTTTGTAAGATTATGTTTTTAGCCAGAAATTTTGTTAAATGTACGTTAGTTATATTTACAATATAAAATAAATTTGTTATACTTCGCAGTGGATAGTATTCTTACGGAAACTATACCGTTTTACACCTCATAAAAGAGAAGAAAAGCACACATCCCAAAGACTGGTGAGTGTGACTTTACAGACAGAATTTTTACTTCTGCCATATCCTTTTTTGCCGCGTATATGAGGACGGCTAACCCTTTTATGTTTTTACGGTATTTTTCCTGTTAAGAATTGATTAATCAAATGGCGCCGCTTGCGGCTTATAATCTACCATTGATACAGGAGGAAAATAAAATGCTTAAAGGCAGAACCGTAGTTATTGGAGTAACCGGCAGTATTGCAGCCTATAAAATGGCCGACGTGGTAAGCTCTCTTGTTAAAATGCATTCAGATGTACATGTCATAATGACCAAAAATGCATGTAATTTTATAAATCCCATTACATTTGAAACACTTACCGGCAATAAATGTATTGTAGACACATTTGACAGAAATTTTGAATATGACGTTAAGCATATTTCCTTGGCAAAGAAAGCAGATATATTTGTAATTGCCCCGGCATCCGCTAATATAATTGGAAAGATAGCCAACGGCATCGCTGACGATATGCTGAGCACAACTATTATGGCGGCAGAGTGTCCCAGAGTTATTGCCCCGGCGATGAATACTCACATGTATAATAATAAAATTGTGCAGGACAATATTAAAAAGCTTAAAGATTACGGATATGAGTTTATATCTCCTGCCAGCGGAAGGCTTGCCTGCGGAGATACCGGGGAAGGCAAGCTTGCGGATGTAAACGATATTGTTGATTACATTTGCAGAAGCTTTTCAAAAAAAGACCTCTGCGGGAAGCAAATTGTAATTACAGCGGGGCCAACAAGAGAAGCTATAGACCCTGTTCGCTTTATTACTAACCACTCAACAGGAAAGATGGGCTACGCTGTCGCCGAAAGGGCTGCGGCAAGAGGAGCAGATGTTGTGCTGATATCCGGACCTGTTTCAATAGCGCCTCCCGCAGGGGTAAGGCTTATAAATATTGAAAGTGCTGAGGATATGTTTAACGAGGTGAAACGATTTGCCGAACACGCAGATATTATTATAAAGGCGGCGGCAGTGGCGGACTACAGACCTGTTAATGTCAGCAGTGAAAAGATAAAAAAAGAAAATGGAATGAACTGTATAGAGCTTGAAAGGACGAAGGACATACTCCAGTACCTTGGAGAGCATAAAATAGAAAACCAAATAATCTGCGGATTTTCAATGGAAACAGAAAATTTAATGGAAAACTCTGTGAAAAAGCTTTCTAAAAAGAATGCCGACATGATAGTAGCAAACAGTATAAAAGGAAATGAGTCCGGATTTGGAACGGATACAAATATAATTACAATAATAACTAGAAGTGACGCGGTGACATACCCTATGATGACAAAATATGAAGCGGCAGATGTTATACTTAATGCCATTAAAGCATTGGAGGAAGACAAATGATACTGGCGCTTGATATAGGGAACACAAATATTGTAGTTGGCGGAATTGAGGATGGGAAAGTACTTTTTACAGGTAGAATGAAAACCGATGAGAAAAATCATGCCGATGAAATTGCTTCTCAGATTGATTTTATACTTAAATTAAATAACGCACCAAAGCCTGAAGGAGGAATAATTTCATCCGTTGTCCCCTTTGTTACGGGAAGGGCCGAGAAAGCTGTAAAAAGCTTAACCGGAAAGGAGGCTTTGACCGTTGGAAGAAATGTAAGCACAGGACTTAATATACTTATGGACAATCCTGACAAGGTCGGGGAGGATATGCTTGTTGACGCTGTTGCGGCATTGGAAATATACGGAGCCCCCCTTCTTATATTTGATTTGGGAACCGCTTCTACCTGCTCTGTTATAGACAGGGAAGGCAGCTATATAGGAAGCATAATTGCTCCTGGGGTATGCATATCAATGAACGCACTTTCAGAATGCTGCGAGAAGCTCCCAAGAATAAAGCTTGGACCTCCTAATGGAATAATTGCGAAAAACACAGAGCAGTCCATGAAAAGCGGTGTGGTGTACGGAAATGCCGCTATGATGGATGGTATTGCCGATAGGGTATTCGAAGAGCTTGGATATGAGGCCAACATAGTAGCAACTGGAGGAGTAGGCTGCGTAATTGTACCATTTTGCCGTCATAAAATGGATTATGACCCGGATTTGCTTTTAAAGGGGCTTTACATTTTATGGGAAAGATATAATAAAAAAACTTAATATGATATTAAGGCCGCGAAAAGCATGATTTTTTGCGGCCTTTTGCTTCAGTGGACTCCGGAAAAGAGTGTGCCGATATTTTTTCCTTTTACAATATCATATAACGAGGCCGGATTTTTACCGTTGGTGACAATAGTATCTATTCCTTGTGCAGATGCCAGCTTGGCAGCCTGCAGCTTAGTTTTCATACCTCCTGTCCCTCTTCTTGAGCCTGCCCCGCCTGCAAGCGACTGCATTTTATCATCTATAATGTCAACGCGTTCAATAAGCTTTGCGTTAGGATGAAGCCTGGGGTCGCTGTCATAAAATCCATCGATATCCGATAAAATAATAAGCTTCTGTGCCTTGCATAGCACAGCAACCACAGCGGACAGCATATCATTGTCGCCGAACAGCCTGTCTTCGGATTCTATTTCTGTATAGCTTACAGAGTCATTTTCATTTACTACAGGGATTATTCCCATCTCCAGCAGCGCATCAAATGTATTTATAAGGTTCTCTTTTTTTTCTTCTATTTCCATATCCTCGGCGGTTAAAAGTATTTGTGCAATTGTTTTATCATAGTCGTTGAAAAATTTATCATATAGGAACATTATGCTGCATTGGCCGACAGCCGCTGCGGCCTGCTTCAGCCGCATGCTTGACGGCTTTGTTTTCATTTTCAGCTTATTTGTACCTACGGCAATTGCGCCGGAGGAAACTAATATAATTTCATATCCCATGTTTTGAATATCCGATAACACACAGGCAAGCCGGTCGAAGGAACGCAGGTCATTTTGACCAATATCGTTTGTCAGTGTTGATGTCCCGACCTTAATTACAATTCTATTTTGATATAATCCCATACAGCACCTCTAAAATACAAATTTTTCCTTGAAATATTAACGCCTATAGTGTAACATAAATATATAAATTACAAAAGTGAATGTTTATCATATTAATTATGATAAAAACAGATGTAAAGAAGTGATTTTATATGGACATGAATATTCAAAAATATATGGCCTTTGTAAAAACTGTTGAATACGGCAGTTTTACAAAGGCAGCGCAGGTGCTTAACTATTCCCAGTCCGGTATCAGCCGTATGATTAATGACTTGGAAAAAGAGTGGGGAGTACCTATTTTAGAGCGTGGACGGCAGGGTGTACGCCTGACATCAGAAGGGCTCAAACTGCTGCCGTTTGCACAGAGCGTATGTAAAGAATATCTAAAGCTTCAGACTCAGGTTGACGAACTTAACGGACTGCAGTCTGGGATAATCAGAATAGGCACATTTTCAAGCGCGGCCACTCATTGGCTTCCGAATATCATTAAAGAATTTCAAAAGGATTATCCAAATATTGACTATGAACTTCTCTTGGGAGATTACTCTGAAATTGAGAACTGGATTATGGAAGGAAGGGTAGACTGCGGATTTCTTCGTCTGCCTGTACAGCATGAGCTTGAAACAATTTTTCTGGAGCAGGACGAGCTGATGGCGGTTTTGCCAGAAAATCATCCCTTGTCGTCATGCGGAAGTTTTCCTTTAAGCGCGCTGTACGATTATCCGTTTATGTTGCTTGAAAAGGGAACAAATACAGAGATATCAGAAATCTTTGAGCATATAGGCACAGTGCCAAGAATTCATTTTACTACATGGGACGACTACTCTATTATGTCAATGGTTGAAAGCGGTCTTGGAATCAGCATTTTGCCAAAGCTTATTTTGAAGCGGGTGCCATACAATATTATAGCAAAAAAACTGGATGTTCCTACCTACCGTAAAATTGGACTTGCACTCAGAAGCAAGAAAAACGCCCCATTGGCTGTAAAACGGTTTTTAGATTATTTGGATTACAGAAATATGGAATGATTTTATGTAATTATGTAGCTTTATAAAGCTTTTTAAGCGAATACTGTAAAAATTGTGGAATAATTTATAAATTTTTTCATTTTGATTAATCTTTTGTTCATATTTTAATGATAAAATAATGAAGTTGGCAATAATAGTAAATACTAAGGAGACATAAAAATGAATGATAGACTGAATGTATGCCTTTTAAATGACTCATTTCCGCCTACTATAGACGGAGTAGCAAATACAGTGTTTAATTATGCGTCAGTAATTCAGAGTGGGCTTGGAAACGCGGTAGTGGCTACTCCAAAATACCCTAATGTAACCGACAATTATGACTTTGAGGTTGTGCGTTATACCAGCTTTGATACAACCAGTATAATAGGATATAGGGCGGGCTATCCGTTTGAGCCTTCGGCCCTTGGAGAGCTTGACAGCAAAAATATTGATATAATCCACAGCCACTGTCCGGCCATGTCAACAATTCTTGCCAGAACGCTTAGGGAAAAGGTAAATGCACCAATTGTTTTTACTTACCATACTAAATTCGACATAGATATAAAAAAGGCCCTTAAATCAAATATGCTTCAGGAGGCGTCGATAAAGACAATAGTAAATAATATTGAAGCGTGTGACGAGGTTTGGGTTGTAAGCGAAGGCGCTGGTGAAAATCTTAAATCCCTTGGCTATAAGGGAGACTATATTGTAATGGAAAACGGCGTTGATTTTCCTAAGGGCAGAGCTGATGATGACGCAGTTGCCGAGGTAAATGAAAAGCTTGGAATAAATGATGATTATCCGGTGTTTTTATTTGTCGGCAGGCTTATGTGGTATAAAGGCTTTAAAATAACGCTTGATGCCCTTAAAACAATGAAAAATACAGGTGCAAAGTTTCATATGGTAGTTGTGGGAGACGGAAGCGATGCAGTAGACATTAAAAACTATGCCAGGGAACTGGACTTGGATGAAGAGTGTATTTTTGCCGGCGCAGTACAGGACAGAGAAGAACTCAGAGCCTATTATACAAGATCCGATATGTTCCTTTTTCCTACATCATATGATACAAATGGTATTGTGGTAAGAGAGGCTGCCGCCTGCGGACTTGGCAGTGTCCTTATTAAGGGAAGCTGTGCCGCAGAGGGCATAAGGGACAGGCATAACGGATACTTGATTAATGAAAACGCTGAAGCTATGGCAGAAGCTATTGAGGAGCTGATAGACAATATAGGGCTTGCCCATGAAATAGGCAAGAACGCTATGGAGGAAATATATGTTCCATGGGAAGAAAGCGTAAAGAAGGCCTATGAAAGATATAAATATGTAATAGAGAAATATCATAGGCCGGATTATGTTAGAAAGAC
>CAUHBX010000061.1 GCA_959604475.1 uncultured Eubacteriales bacterium | reverse complement strand
TTTGCAGACGCAGGGTTTTACAAGTTCCATGAGGCATACCATCTGCTTAAGTTCAATGACGAAAGACAGATGCTTAAGCGTGCGTTTTTCGAATACACGGAAATGAAAAAAGCCGAAGGGATAACGCCAAGAAATGTAATACTAAAAGGTTACAACAGCAATTAAAACTTACGAAAGGAGTTTTTTATTATGAAAAGTCTTCAGGAAACAAATTCAGAACTCAAAGCGTATATTGCGGGGCTCAAGGAAGAGGAAAACAAAAATAAGCTTATCTGTCTTATAATTGCAGGCTCTGTAATAATAGCCCTTCTTGTTGCAGGAATAGTATATCTTCTTAAAAACAGATGTGATGAAGAATACTATGACGACTGGGACGATGAGTGGGATGACGACGATGAAGAGTGCTGCTGCGACGATGAGTGCTGCTGCACAGACAGCGATGTTGACAAAAGTGTTAAGGTCAAGAAATTCGAAAAATAATTTTTGAATAACGAATTAGCCGCGGGGATAGAAGTTTTCTATACCTGCGGTATTTTTTATAGATGTTGCAGACAGTTACAGATTATTAAGGTAGTAAAGGGGTAGAGGTTTTGGAAAATAAAGAATTTTTAGGGACAGAAAAGGTAGGAAGGCTTCTTTTTAAGCTTGCAGTACCTTCGGTTATAGCTCAGCTTGTTAATCTGCTGTACAATATGGTAGACAGAATTTATATAGGACATATGGCTGATGTTGGAAGTCTTGCATTGACCGGCGTCGGAGTCTGTATGCCTGTAATTATGCTTGTTTCAGCATTTGCCTGCCTTGTTGGAATGGGAGGCGCTCCGCAGGTATCCATATGTATGGGACGAAAAGAACACGATAAAGCGGAAAAAATAATGGGTAACTGCTTTACTTTTTTGGTGACGATAAGTGTAGTTCTCACGGTTCTGCTTTACATATTCGGAGAAAGGCTTCTGCTTATATTTGGCGCGAGCCAGAATACAATTGGATATGCAGTAGACTATATGAAAATCTATGTCCTGGGTACTATTTTTGTACAGTTAGCTCTTGGAATGAATATGTTTATTACATGCCAGGGCTTTACGAAGGTAAGTATGCTTTCAGTTATAATCGGTGCGGTAATGAATATAGTGCTTGACCCTATTCTTATATTTGGGTTAAATATGGGAGTAAAGGGTGCGGCTTTAGCCACAATAATATCGCAGGCTGTGTCCGCCGTTTGGGTAATAGCCTTTTTGTCGGGAAAAAAGACAGGAATAAAGCTGAAAAAGAAATATTTTAAAATTGACTTTAAAGTGCTTCTGCCGTGCTTGGCCCTTGGTGTATCACCATTTATTATGCAGGCTACTGAAAGTGTAATTAGCGTATGCTTTAACTCTTCCCTGCTTAAATACGGCGGCGACGTTGCTGTAGGGGCTATGACAATTTTATCGACGGTTATGCAGTTCTCAATGCTACCTTTACAGGGACTTACGCAGGGAGCCCAGCCTATAACCAGCTATAATTACGGTGCCGGTAACTCATCAAGAGTAAAGGAATCGTTTACTTTGCTTTTAAAGGTTTGCCTTTGCTATTCAATGGGACTATGGATACTCATAATGCTGTTCCCGGGAACATTTGTTATGATGTTTAACTCAGAACCTGAGCTTGTAAGCTATGCTTCATGGGCAATGAGAATTTATTTTGCAGTGTCAGGAATTTTCGGAATACAGATTGCATGCCAGCAGACTTTTATAGCTATCGGAAACGCTAAGACATCTTTATTCCTTGCAGTACTGAGAAAAATAATTCTTCTTATACCACTTATATATATACTTCCTAATTTCTTTGCAGATAAAGCAATGTCAGTGTATTTAGCAGAGCCAATAGCAGATTCGTTGGCGGTATTGACCACTTCAATATTATTTGTTAAGTATTTTAGGAAGACACTGGCTGAAATGAAGAAAGCAGAGAGTAAACAAATAGAAGTATAAGAAAAAACAGCAGAGCTTTTAAGCTTTGCTGTTTTTTCTTTAATTCCAAATCTACACCGGCCATATCGATTAGGTCACTGAAAATTATATGGTAAAAACATAAATTCAGCCGCTGATGATTGTCAGCGGCTTTATAGTAAGTAAATGGGGTGTGAAGTCATTTACAACCTTTTTTATTTGTTTGTAGCCCATTCCGGATTTTTTTCGGCAAATATCCTATTTTTATAACGGCCTATTGTAAGCATGGGTATTACAACAACCGCAAGTCCTATGTATCCGCAATAAGCGTAACCGTATTTTACAAGATTAACAAGTCCTGTAAGGGCAAGGAGCATACCTATAATAATTGCAAGTGCTGAAAGTATAGAACTCCTTTTCCTCTCACTCATACCTTTAAGAGCCCTAAAGTTTGCAAAACGAGGGATTAATCCGTATATGGACGTAACTCCTGTTGAAATAAAGCAGAGACATAAAGAAATGCTGTAAGCGTAATAAAGGACAGGCATTCCCATTGCTTTACATGCATACAGAGTCGGAAGCGCCAGCTGCCCTGCACCCATAAAATCCTTATACCATCCTATAAGCATTACTGAAGAAAGCGCAAGAGCGATTCCATTCATAAGAAAAGCAATAAACATTGCTTTTGATGCATCGCTTCGTTTTTTAAGCACCAACGAGCAGCTGCACAGTGCAGGAATACATACAGACTGGTATCCTGCATATACAAATACCTTCCAAAGGGCCTGAGGAAAATTATTTGTAACACCTTCAATCTGCTTAGTAGCAAACACAGTAGAAATAACATCTGATTTTACCGCTATACCGATAATGAATATTGAGAAACTGCAAATAAGTATTACTATTGACATTATAGTAGATGCTTTAGCAACGAGCTTAGCCCCGAAGATAGTCAGCAGGAAAAGAATTATCCCTATAACTATAATTGATATGCCATAGGAAAGGCCAAACTCGGTGAAAAGAGTGGCTGCTCCTGATATTGATACTGCAGTGGCAACAAAAACTATGAGAATCATGTAGAGCTCATATATCAATTCAAGCTTTGTATACGGGGCCCACATTTCTTCAAACATTTCTTTATAATTTGTAAAATTATGATTTCTGTACATAATGACACATTCCCTTATGACACATGCAAGTATTGCCATTGCCAGCAGAGCCATAATAGGGGCAAACCAGCCGAACTGAACATAGTACTGCGTGGTCTGATTGCCTGTCGCGAAGCCTCCGCCGGCATGTGAACCGAACCAGACAGAAGCTACTGAAAACAGGGCTCCGAATGAAGCGCCTTTTGCTTTATTATCCATTATAAATCCTCCTAAAGTTATTTTAATTCTGTTACAGGCCTGTTGGATTTATATAAAGCAATATGTGTGCCAACTTTTAAAAATATAGTGATATTATATAAATTGAGACGTATGACTAAAAATTAAGACATGATATTATGGCTATAAAACACATAAAGAGAAATATGTGTCTATGTATGGAGAATTTTAGATAAGATTATATAAATTTAAATGACTGTAGATATAATTCTACTTATGTATTTAAATTTATACAGCAGCAGAAAATTTGTGTATAAATTAAAAGACTCCCCAACAGGGGAGCCTTTTTACTGTTCTTTATCTTCTATTATCATATCTTCTGGTTTAATTTCCTCTGTGGAAATATCGTCATCAGGTGCATTAGGTATGTCCGTTTCCTCAAATTCTGTTTCTTTTAAGTCTTTCTCTGACACCATTTGGCTCATAAGCTTAAATGTGCTAACAATAACGATTATGTTTTGTATACCATCTATCAGGAGAGCAAAGCCAAGAAGAATTATCATAGCATTGGTTGCCTCAAAGGGATTTAATATAAGGCATATGCCAAATATTATTGTAACAAGTGCTGCAATTTCTATTAGCCACCAGTTTTTATGATTCATTGCTTTTGCGTCAATTCCGGCTTTTATTTTATGCAGCCCGTCTGCTGTTATCATTATACCAATTAAAATAGGAAATACAGGTATAATAAATTTAGGAAAAACAAGAAGCAAGGCGCCTGCGACAGCAAGGAAAATACCAAGTACTAGATTAAATTGAAATGAAAAGCTTTTATTGCTGTCTTTATTTTTAACAAACCCGGATATTTTTACAATTCCCCATGCAAGTATAACAGCTCCTAAAATATAACATATAGTAAGTATTGAAGTCTGGGGCCATGCCAAAAAACATATGCCTAATACAACAAATATAAAGGCAAAAGTAACATAGGCGCCAAGGGCTTTTTTTAATAGTTCCATAAATTGTGTCATCCTTTCATAGATTGATTTAACGATTAACATACATTATAATGTCAATATGAAAAATATTCAATAAATAAATTATAAAACGCTTTACTTGACTACCACACTAAAGTGTACTATAATGAATCCATTACATTATAGGAGATTACGATATGAGCGAAAAAAAATATATAAAAAATGATGAGGAAGCAATTCTCCGCTTTAAAAATCTTTATAAAAAATTTGGATACAAACAGTATAAGATGAATAAGTTCGAAGAATACGACCTATATGCCGAAAACAAAAATTTCCTTTTAAACAGCAACATTATTACTTTTACCGACCTCAATGGGAAATTGATGGCGCTCAAACCCGATGTTACGCTTTCTATTGCCAAGAATGTAAAAAATATAGACTGCATTCAAAAGGTATATTACAGTGAAAACGTTTACCGTGCAAGGAAGGGAGGTAATGAGTTTAAAGAGATTATGCAGACCGGGCTGGAGTGCATGGGAAGCATAGACATCTATTCTGTTGGGGAAGTTCTTATGCTTGCGGCTAAAAGCCTTGAAGAAATCTCAGACAATTATATCCTGGACATATCTCATACAGGCTTTGTTTATGAGCTCTTTAAAGATATTCCCGAGAATAAAAGAGAAATCCTTTTAAGCTATGTAAGCGCAAAGAACGCTGTTGGCATAAAAAAGGCCTGTGCCGATTTCGGACTTGGTGTAAGCCTAACGGAAAAGGCGGTAAAACTTGCTTCGCTCTATGGCTCCTTTGAGGACGTTATTGACGAACTTAAAAAGTTAAGCATAAACAATAGAACAGACGCAGTAATTGATGAGCTTGAAAATGTATATAACATGTTGAAAATATATGGCTGTGATAGGAATATTAATATTGATTTTTCTATTATCAACGATATGAGCTACTACAACGGCATAGTTTTTAAAGGCTATGTTGGAGGTATACCGTCCAATATTCTGTCAGGAGGCAGATATGACAAGCTTCTGCATAAGCTTGGCAAGGATGCGGGGGCTATCGGATTTGCACTGTATCTTGATATGCTGGACTGGCTGAACACAGATGATGAGGAACTTGACGCTGACGTTCTGATTTTATATGACAGCAAAACAGAAGCAGACTTTATTGCTGAGAGCGTAAACAATATAATATCAGGAGGCGAAAGTGTCGCTGCATTTGCCGAAATGCCTCAAAAAGGTAAATACGGGCGTATTGTTAAAATAAAAGAAAGGGGGCTTGAAAACATTGAAACAGTGGATTGATGTGGCTCTCCCTAAAGGCAGGCTTGGTGAAAAAGTATATAAAATATTTGACGAGGCTGGATACAGCTGTCCGTCTATTCTTGAGACAAACAGAAAGCTGATATTTGAGAATGAGGAAAATAAGGTAAGATATTTTTGGGTCAAGCCATCTGACGTAGCGATTTACGTTGAAAGAGGCGCCGCTGATATTGGCGTAGCAGGAAAGGATATCCTTTTGGAATATGAGCCGGATGTATTTGAGCTTGCGGATTTAAATATGGGAAAATGCCGTATGTGCGTTGCGGGCCATAAAGGCTTTAGGGATAACACGGCAAGAACCCTTAGGGTAGCCACAAAGTTTCCCAATATAGCTAAGGAATATTATTCCGGTAAAAGCAGGCAAATAGATATAATAAAGCTTAATGGTTCAATAGAGCTTGCTCCTATTCTTAAAATGAGCGACGTTATTGTTGATATAGTTGAAACAGGCACGACACTTAAAGAAAATAATCTTGAGGTTCTTGAGGAAATACTTACTATCAGCGCAAGGCTTATTTCAAATAAGGTAAGCTATAAGTTTAAGAACAGTGAGATTATGGAGATATGCAGTAAAGTAAACGACATATGTAATGTTCGGGGTGATAACTGATGATAAAAATAATGGATTATTCCAAAACAAGCAATGATGAGATTTTTGCAAGAGGAATAAGCGCCACCGGCGTTGAAGATAATGTTTCAAAAATTATAGAGGATGTAAAGGCTAATAAAGACAGGGCCCTTTTT
>CAUHBX010000060.1 GCA_959604475.1 uncultured Eubacteriales bacterium | reverse complement strand
GGTTTCCATTTACCTTCATCTCACCGATTATGGGGTGGTTCCCCGGTACTATCATTTCTCTTGCAATTGCTATATGAGGGTCTGTTGTTACTCGCTCCAAATCGTTGATAGGGGCCGCGGGCACTCCTACACCAAGTATCATTTCGACACATTCATCAACAGTATTGTTAACAGTCCATTTTTCAATCTCCGGTTTAAGCTCAGCATAGTTGTCACAGCGCTTGGCGTTTGTATCGAACCTGACATCTGTCAAAAGGTCCTCCCTGTTAAGCACCTTTGTACATAACAGGTTAAACAATTTATCATTGGCGCAGCCTATCACAAATCTTCCGTCCTTAGCTTTAAATGCATCATATGGATAAGCGGAGGCATAGCGGTTGCCCATAAGCTCCGGCTGTTTTCCGGAAGCGAAAAACCTCTGAATTCCTGTTTCAAGGCTTGATACTACGGAGTCTACAAGCGAAACATCTACACGCTGTCCCCTGCCGGTTAATGTTCTGGCATGAAGCGCAGTAAGAATACCAATTGTAAGGTTCATTCCTCCGAGCACATCGCCCATTGCATTTCCCACGCGCAGAGGCTGTCCATCCTCTTCACCGGTTATGCTCATAAGTCCGCCTGCAGCCTGGGCTATTATATCGTAGCCGGGACGCTGTGAATACGGGCCATAGCATCCAAATCCCGACACTGCCGCATAAATTATTTTGTCATTTACTTCTTTTAACACATCGTACCCCAATCCAAGCTTATCCATTACGCCCGGACGATAGTTTTCAACTACAACATCTGCCTTTTTTACCATATCAAGAAAAAGCTTTTTTCCCTTTTCACTCTTAAGATTAAGAGTTATTCCCTTTTTATTACGGTTTACATTTGCATAATACAGGCTTTCTCCATTTTTAAAAGGGGCATAAGCTCTTGTATCGTCACCTTTTCCGGGAATTTCAATTTTAATGACATTGGCCCCAAAGTCCGCCAGCATCATAGTACAATACGGCCCGGCCAAGACTCTGGTAAGGTCTAACACAACTATATCTTCTAAAGCTGATTTTATCATCTTTCTTTTTCACATCCTTTATTTGTGTCTTTTGGGCCTAAATTCCTATCAATAAGCCATTGATTAATCAGTTCTGCTATTTTATCGTTATTATTATCCATCATAAGCATGTGGGAATTTCCCTTGAAACCTATTTGTGGCAATTCCAGCCATGTATAATCTGCTCCGGCCTCATCAAGGGCGTTTGTCCAGACAGGTTTATTTTTCCTTATCGAATCAACCCAAGTATGTACCACTTTATAGTCATCGCTCATGAAATCTCCATAAACATAAAGCTGAGGAATTTTTTTGTATGGCTCAATATCCTTATTATCAGGCAGTACTATAGGTTCAATCATAATTACGGCCTTTATAAAATCTTGATACTTTTGAACAATTTTCTGAGCATATCCAGCCCCCTGACTGTGTGCCAAAATAATAACTCCGTCAACCTCTTTCTGCATTTTTTCAATATATTTTGAATACGCATCAATTGCCCAATCGTCAGAAGTAAGCCATCTTGGAACACTCTGCTTCATAAGATTGTCATAGTATTCTACAGGGAAACGGAGCCCTTCATAAGGGGTTGGATATACCTCTCCCATTTTCAAATTAAGCCATCTTCCTTCATAAGAATGGAATATTGGCGGAGTTTCATTAACTTCGGGGAATTTTGCCCAGCTGGAGCGCCCCCTTTCTACAGCATCTGAGACATATACATCATAACCATAGCGCAAAAATAATGTATCCCAGCCTTCACGTCCGTCCGGTGTAGTTTCCCATGTTACGCCTGTCAGTCCGCCGCCGTGCCACATAAGTATAGGGTACGGAGCTTTTAATCCGTCAATAATTGAGTATTGCACATACATCTGTTTAGCCCAGTGCGTACCGTTAGGGTCTGAAGAATATGTGAATTTATCCATATAATTAAACTCTTCAACAGGTGCATCTTCAATTTTAATTTTTTCTCCTCCAATATGAAAGCTTCCCCGGTCTTTAATTCTAATTACGTTATTCATTCAATTTCCTCCATCTGCAGTCAATGCCTATTATGTAAATCTCCTATCCATCTAAATTAACATAATGCCTCTAATTATAATATACAAATACTTATTACAGAGCCTAAAACAATTGCAATAACTACAGCCGCTAAAACAACAAGGCCCTTTGATAAAATCCACTTTTGTCCATTGCCATCGAAAATATCTGTTCCTATCATAATTGCTGACTGTCCGGAGCCTGAAGGAAGCAGACAGGCAGTTAAAGTCCCTGTTCCAATAAGTGCAGGAAGAACAGATACATTGACTCCTGACTGGTAAAGAACAACCGCTAAAGGTGCCAAAGCAGTAAGGAATAAAATAGCTGTCGCCGAATTTGAGAAAAACTGTGTAATGATACAGCTGAGAAGTCCAACTATTACAACAATTGCTACTGTATTCATATTTCCAAAAATGCCTTCAAAAATGCTAAGCAACCATGTGGCCACACCACAATCATCAGACGCCATCGCGCCTCCAATGGCTAAAACAGCGCCTACTGCAAAAATAATTTGCCAGTTTGTTCCGTTCTTAAAAACGTCATTAATTTCAGCTATAGGCTCTCCGTCAATTTTTATAAGGCAAAGTATGCAAATGACAGCACCCATAAACAGATATTGACCAACTCCATTTAAAAGCAAATATACTCCCGTTTCTTTAGGCAGAAGCATAAGAATAAACGGATAGAAAAATGATATTATAACAGCCAATAAAACAATCACTTGTTTTTTAGACATTTTTTTAAATTCTTCAGTTTGAAGTGCAGTTACATCAAGCTCCCTTATTTTAGAAAGGTCAAATCTAAAAATAAAACGGGCAGTAATCATAAGTGTTACAAATGACAGGGCAGCCATGATTATTTGAGTAATGAGCCACACATTACCGTCGCATGCGGCACCAATAGTATTAAGCTGAGCATCAAATATACTCATATACAGAATTGAGTATGGCTTAAAGGGGAAAAGCACCTCTGTAGTACCTGAAAGCGCTACTGTTGCAATAAGCAGAAATCTAATCCAATCATTCTTTTTGTCCATACCTGATACTTCTGAAATTGCCGTAAGAAGCGCTATAGCAAGAAGCAAAATGCCAAATGAGCCTATTACCGCTCCAATAACTATAACTGCCAATAAAAAGAATGCCGTAAACAGATATGGACGTCCGTTAACAATTTTTCTTGAAAGCAGCCATCTTACTAAAAATTCTCCGGTCTTAGTCTTTTGAAAAATGTACACCATTATAAATATAAATATCATTAAAAGTGTAATGCTATTTCCAAGCGTTGTTGTGACAATGCTGCTAGAAGTAAAATATCCTGGTATAACGCATGCTACTAGGCTTAAAACCGACGGGAGAAGCAATCCCCCTAATATTACGCTCATATATATCCAGCCAATCATAATACAAAGATACTGTACACCCATCCTTGATACAGGTCCCCATGTCGGAACCAGATATCCAGCTACAAACATAATTAAAAGTCCGATGATAATTTGAATATTCTTTGATTTTGTTTTCATTGAAGTTCCTCCTTCTCTTGAAAATTGATTATCGTAAATTATATTTTTATACTCCAGTTTTCTAACCGATAAAAACCATAAATTAAATTGTTAAACTAAAATCACGTAATCATTAGCAGCAAGGAGATTTATCTCCTATATTCATATGATGCCCACTGTAAACCCCATCTACAAAGCTTTTCTGATACTTTGAGAGCGCCAATAATTTTTCAAAATCGATTCCTGTTTTATATCCCATTCGTTCCAGCATATAAACAAGGTCTTCTGTTGCAGTATTTCCAGAGGCGCCCGGTGCAAATGGGCATCCTCCCAATCCTCCAAGGGTTGACTGGACAGTTGTTATCCCACATTCTATCGCGGCAAGCGTGTTAACCATTCCCATATTTCGCGTGTCATGTATATGTATCTGGAATTCACATTCCGGAATGGCTTCTTTCATAGCTTGAACCGTTTCCCGAACCTGTTTTGGGTCTGCGATACCAATTGTATCGGCAAGGCAGATTGAGCGAACACCGTATTTCCAAAGTTTTTTAGCAAAATCAACTGCATCAGGAATTTTAGGTATTCCTTCAAACGGGCATCCGAAAACTGTAGCAAGACCGACAGTGATATCAAGTTCAGGATAAGTCTCTTTCAGTTTTTTCAGTTCAGCAAAGGATTCCCCATGAGTGCGGTTGATGTTAGCTTTATTATGGCTTTCACTCAAAGAAATTACGTATGACATATGCCTAATTCCTGCATTCCATGCATTTTGTGCTCCTCTGAGGTTTGGAATAAGTGCGTAAATCTTTATTTTCGGATATTTTTCAAGGCAGTATGCCGCAACCTTATCGGCGTCTGCCATCTGAGGAATAGCCTTTGGGCTGACAAATGATGTAACCTCTAGCTCTTTAATCCCAGAATTAATAAGTCCATCAATGACTTCAAGCTTCTGCTCTGTTGTGAGTAATTGCTTTAAATTTTGAAATCCATCTCTTGGCCCCACCTCTAAAATGTTAATTTCCCTTTCCATTAATTTTCCCTCCTGCTTATTTTTGCTTAACTTCAGTTAATAATTAACTTATATATAATTATAATATTAAGCAAATATAAGTCAAGCAAAATTAAATCTTTAGCAAATTGCATATATATACAAACAAATATATGTAGAAAACCAATAATACTTATTACTTTAGGTGATATATGTTTATATGAATAATATCTGCTTAAAATTAAGCAAAATTAATTGAATATGTGTAAGTTTATTGACAACACAAATGTAATACAGTATCCTATTAATTAGTTGAAAGGGAAGTGAAAGAAATGGTAACTATTAACGATATAGCCAAACACTGCAATGTCTCTAGTGCAACGGTTTCCTATGTGTTAAGCGGAAAAGGAGCAGACCATAGAATTGCTGAAAGTACACAGAAGCGTATTATGGATGCGGCTGATGAGCTTGGTTATACGCGTAAGCAGATAAATGGTAGCAATAATCTTAAAATCGCAGTCTATTTCATGTATAAAGAACTGGAAATGACTATTCCGCCGCTTATTTATGGTATAAGCAATGTAATTTCGTCAGAAGTTCTGCCGATTGACCTCTTAATCAGGCCATATGAATTAGGCCAGCTTAGTGATTACAAATATTTGTGGAAAGGCGGAGGATGCAATGCAGCGGTAATCGTAGCTGCAGGAGCTAAGGACCTTAAGTTTTTGGAAACACATGTCCCACCCGTTCCCATAGTACTTTTGAACCGTGACCTTCCCGGCTACTCATCTGTATCCATTGACCATAAGGAGGCAGGCAGGCTTACTGCCGAACATGCGATTGCTGTCGGAGGAAATGACTTAGCTATGGTCTTAAATCCTTCTACCCTTTACGGACTTAATCTTCGCTCTGCATCTATATTGAAAGTATGTGAAGAAAAGGGAATAGATATAAAAAACAATTTGTTTTATGGAAACAATCAGATTGATACAGGTTATGAAATAGGCTGGGATATGATTAGACAAAATAAACTGCATAAGGTTATAATATGTATGTATGATATGGTGGCAATGGGAATTATTAGCGCGCTTAATGAAGCCGAGATATCGGTAGGAAAAGACGTGCATGTTATAGCCACAAGTTCCGGGCTATCTTCCTTGGCGGCACGTTACACGCCTCCTATAACGGTAGTTGATTTAAAAATGCGGGACATTTCAGAACGTTGTCTAAAGCTTGCTATTGCGCTTGCTCAGCAGACGATAACGGAACCACAAAAAATTGTTGTACAGCCGTCTATTATTTATCGTCGCTCATCACCTATGGTCTTACCCTCAAATCTTTCTTAATTTCAAAAATGTCTTAAACTAAAAAACAAGGCATCGTTTTTAATGATGCCTTGTTTTTAATATTAAATGCAAAAATCCCGTCTATTTGACGGGATAAAAAAATGGGAGTTACAGGGCTCGAACCTGTGACCCTCTGCTTGTAAGGCAGATGCTCTCCCAGCTGAGCTAAACTCCCAAATGGCGACTCAGAAGGGGCTCGAACCCTCGACCTCCGGCGTGACAGGCCGGCGCTCTAACCAACTGAGCTACTGAGCCATATTAAATTTTTTAAACAGGGGCAGAAGGACTCGAACCCTCGACATTTGGTTTTGGAGACCAACGTTCTACCGACTGAACTATACCCCTAAAAGCTCCCCGAGTAGGATTCGAACCAACGACCCTCCGGTTAACAGCCGGATG
>CAUHBX010000059.1 GCA_959604475.1 uncultured Eubacteriales bacterium | reverse complement strand
GTATAACGTATACTTCTGTTTATCTGTCATTTGCTCACCTTACTTTATTATAATTTTGCAGTCGGGCTCAACTCTTGCCACTGCAGATACGGCTTTGCTGAGAATGCTGTCAAATTTTTCATCGTCTGCATCAAGAGTAAGCTTCTGTGTCATAAAGCTTACCGTGGCTTTGTTGACTCCGTCGATTTTGTTGATTGCAGCCTCCATTTTTGCGGCGCAGTTAGCGCAGTCAAGGTCGTTAAGCCTGTATGTTTTTTTCATAATAAATTCCTCCTCATTCACATATATGGTCCATGCCGTTTCCTAGAATTGTCCTAACGTGGTCGTCAGCCAGTGAGTAAAATACTGTTTTTCCCTCACGCCTGAATTTTACAAGCTGGGCCTGTTTTAATATTCTAAGCTGGTGGGATATGGCGGACATACTCATATTTAAAAGCTGTGATATATCAAATACGCACATTTCGGACTCAAAAAGCACATAAAGGATTTTAATTCTCGTGCTGTCTCCGAAAATTTTAAATAACTCCGCCAGGTCATAAAGTATTTCTTCCTCAGGCATTGTCTCATTTACCTTATCTATAACATCGCTGTGGACATGCATAAATTCGGTACCGGTATTTTCCTCATTCACGTTTTTTCATCTCCTTAATTGAACAATTGTTCAAGTGATGATGTTATTATATGATACGAATGCGTATAATGCAACCCCTTTTTTAATTTTTTTCAAATTTTTTAATTAGGTCTACCATTGCCTGCATTTGCGGTGTAACCCATTTATTTTTGTGATACAGAAGCTGCCTCCATACCCCTATTGGCTTTTCGTAAACTTTTACCTTTACAAGGGTGCCGGACTCAAGGCTTTCCTTAACCGCATAGCTCGGCAGAAAAGAGACTCCTACGCCTCTTTCCACAAGCGTTTTAATTGTGTTTACGTTTCCCAGCTCTAAAAACGGACGTATTTCCAGAGATTTGGAGGCCATCAGCTCGTCAAGATGCTTCCTGTAGCTCATGTCCCTTTCAGTCAGAAGAAAATCAAAGCCGGCCGTTTCCTCCAGCGTAAACTGGCCTTTAGCGGCGGGATGGGAAGGAGAGGCGACAAAACACACTTCCTCTTCCTTTTCTAATGCTGAAATAAGGTCAGAGGAATATATTTTCCTGTCCAGGGTGTATACCATATCAGTTTCATTGTGGCGAAGCATATAAAATATATCATCGGTTCCGCCTGTCATAATACAGAGTTCCACCTTAGGATACTTTTTATGATAAATTTCCAGTATATCGGGGAAAAAAGAAAAACACAGTGATTCCGCCATTGCTATTCTCAGCTCGCCGCTTTCATCGGGAAGCTTTTTCATTGCTGACTTGGCGTCCTCAGCGGTTCTGAGAAGCTTTTGCGCATAGTTAATGAATTCACTGCCCGAGGCTGTAAGCCTTACTGTTTTATGAATACGCTCAAATAGCAGGGTGTCAAATTCCTGCTCCAGCTGCTGTATCTGGGTTGTGACCGTAGACTGGGAATATCCCAGAATATCCGCGGCCTTAGAAAAGCTGCACTGCTCCGCGGCGCATAAAAATGTTCTTACGTTTCTCAATTCCATATCCATATCCTCCATATATCGAAAAAATTGAACTATATCATAGAAATTATCGGTTTTACAAATCTTTACCAAAAGTATATAATTAATACTAAGGTTAGTCAACCTATTATGAAGGCTGTATCAGGCAGGGGCAATGCCTGTACGTTAGCGCCTTGGCAGGAAATAAAAGGAGGAATTATGAAAAATAAAGAAAATACCAATTCCACACACCAAAATGGGGGTTTTGGCACAGGGCTTGGATTTGTGCTTGCATGTGTTGGCTCGGCGGTAGGCATGGGCAATATATGGATGTTCCCGTACCGTGTCGGACAGTACGGCGGCGGAGCGTTTCTTGTACCGTACATTTTATTTGTAGCGCTGTTTGGCCTTGTAGGGCTCTCTGCGGAGTTTGCCATAGGAAGAAGGGCAAAAACAGGAACACTTGGAGCATATGAATACTGCTGGAATAAAATAGGAAAAGGGAAACTCGGATATATTATGGGCTGGATACCTCTGATGGGCTCCCTTGGAATAGCGATTGGCTATTCTGTAATTGTAGGATGGGTCCTTAGGTCTTTGGCGGGCTCTGTAACAGGAGCTATCCTTACAGAGGACGCGGCTTCTTATTTTGCACAGGCCACAGGAAATTTCGGAAGTATTCCCTGGCATGCAATTGTCGTTATACTTGCCGCAGTGATACTTATGTTTGGCGCGACAAAGGGGATTGAAAAGATAAATAAGATACTTATGCCGGCATTTTTTATACTTTTTGCAGTTCTTGCCGTAAGGGTGGCATTTCTGCCGGGAGCCACAGAGGGATATAAGTTCTTATTTGTACCCGACTGGAGCCAGCTTTTAAATGTAGATACATGGGTAATGGCAATGGGACAGGCATTTTTCTCCCTTTCTATAACCGGTTCAGGTATGATTGTGTATGGTACCTATCTTGGCAAGGGTGAGGATATACCCAAGGCGTCGGTACGTACCGCTGTTTTTGATACAATAGCCGCTATGCTTGCCGCGTTGGCTATAATGCCGGCTGTGTTTGCTTTTGGAATAGAACCGAATGCGGGTCCTCCGCTTATGTTTATAACGCTTCCCAGTATATTCAGGCAAATGCCTATGGGCCAGCTGTTTGCAGTGGTATTTTTCATATCTGTTGTTTTTGCGGGAATAACTAGCCTTATAAATATGTTTGAGGCCGTAAGCGAGTCGTGGCAGACAAGGTTTAAGCTTCCCAGAAAGGCGGCTGTTGCACTTTGTGCAGGTATAGCCTTTCTGGTTGGACTGTTTCTAGAGGCCGAACCGAAGGTTGGCAGCTGGATGGACTTTATAACAATAATAGTTGTTCCGTTTGGAGCAGTGCTCGGAGCTGTTTCCATTTACTACATACTTGGTTATGACGAAATAAAGGACGAACTGGAGACAGGAAGGCGGAAACCGCTTGGCAGGTACTTTAAGCCTCTGGCTAAGTACGTTTATGTCCCCTTAGCGGCAGTTGTGTTTGTACTTGGTATTATATACGGAGGAATAGGATAAACCTTGACCTCTACAAGCAGTGTTACTACAAAAGCGGTCAGGGGCGTTGAAGACGAAGGACAGGAAAGTCGCAGGGCGGCTAGATTAAGCGGATAGAGGAAATAAAAAAGGACGGTATAAAATACCGTCCTTTTTCTATTTCTTCCTGCTGTAGGGCGTCTCCTCAAGAGGAAGCTTTGTTCTGAATTTACCGTCGTAGTTATAATAGGCAAGCTGAACAGCAGGAGCAGTTGGTATTGAGGCTATTTCGCCTATTCCCTTAGCGCCGTAAGCCAGCCCCCTTATCTTTTTGCCTATTGCATATGATTTTATTTCAGGAGTTTTATCGGCCCTGAACAGCCCAAGGGTTCCAAACCTTGCGGTGGGCCTTCCCTCACTTAGGGGATAGTCCTCAGTAAGGGCATATCCGAGGCTCATAACAACGCCGCCTTCAATCTGGCCTTCCACGGATTTGGGGTTTACCGGGGTTCCAACATCGTGCACTGCCACAACCCGCTCAATTGCTCCGCTGTCGTTCAGCTCCACAAGATGTGTTGCGTAGCCGTAGGCAATATGGCTGACAGGATTTTCTTTGTCGGCCCCGAGCTTATCAGTAACGCCTGTATATTCCCCTAAAAATTCCCGGCCCTCAAGGGCTTCAAGAGAGCCTTCTTCCTCTATGGCCTCCTTAAGCGCTTTTGCGGCCCTTACCGCAGCTTCGCCTGTAAACAAAGTTTGGCGTGACGCCGTAGTATTTCCGGCGTTGGGTGATATTTTTGTATCTGGGGGATTGTATATTATTCTGTCCGGTGAAATTCCCGTTGTTTCGCAAATCATCTGTACCTGCACAGTCCCCATGCCCTGTCCTATACAGGCGGCGCTGGAGGTAACATGAACTGTGCCGTCCTTTACCGTTATCCTGCATCTGCCTGTATCTGGTACACCAACTCCCAAACCGCTGTTTTTCATCGCACACGCAATCCCTGCTTTGGGATTTCTTTCATATATATCCCTTACTGCATCAAGTGTTTCCACAAGTGCCGTAGTTTCGTCCGCTATCTGTCCATTGGGCAATATGTTGCCTGGCCTCAGCGCGTTGCGGTAGCGTATCTCAAATGGGGACAGTCCAGCCATTTCAGCCAGCTGGTTCAAGTTGCACTCAGTAGCAAAGCAGCTTTGCGTAACGCCGAAGCCCCTGAATGCTCCGGCAGGCGGATTGTTCGTATAATAAGCCTTACCGGTAATGTCAATAACCTGATAATTATACGGCCCTGCCGCATGCGTACAAGCCCTCTGCAAAACAGGGCCGCCGAGACTGGCATAAGCCCCTGTATCAGATATTATTACCGCTTTCATAGCTGTTAAATAGCCGTTTTCATCGCAGGCCGTAGTGAAATCCATTTCCATGGCGTGCCGTTTCGGATGGACAAGCATGCTTTCAGCCCTTGTAAGGCGCACCTTTACAGGCCGTCCTGTTGCCTGTGCAAGCAACGCGGCATGGTGCTGTACGCTCATATCCTCTTTCCCGCCGAAGCCGCCGCCTACCATAGCCGCTGATACGCGCACCTTTTCAATGGGAAGGCCAAGGGCGTCGGAGCATTCACGCTGTGTTTGATATATACCCTGGTCCCCGCTTATTATGTGTATGCCGCCTTCTTCCGGATAGGCCACGGCACATTCCGGCTCCATAAACGCGTGCTCTGTAAATGGTACACTGTAGTGGTTTGTGACTTTATACCTGCTTTTTAAGATTACCTCATCGGCATTTCCGCGTACAAGGTGGTCGCTTGCCAAAAGGTTTCCGTCCTCATGTACAAGCGGCGCGCCGTCTTTCATTGCCTCATTTGGGGAAAATACTCCTTCAAGCGGTTCATATACGACTCTGATAAGTTTTTTAGCCTGTTCAAGTACTTCATCAGTTTCTGCCGCTATAAGCGCTATTGTGTCGCCTAAATAGTGGGTTATCCCACCGACTGGAACCATGACATCCCAGTCGCGCTTAAGATGTCCCACCTTTTGCGTTCCGGGTATGTCTGCCGCGGTCATTACACAAACAACGCCGTCCAGCTTTTCAGCCTCGGAGGTGTCTATTGACAGTACTCTCGCCCTGGGATATTCGCTTCTTAACGCCGAACCGGCAAGCATATTTTCCATATAGTAATCATCGGCGTATTTGGCCACGCCTGTAACCTTTGCGGCGGCATCGACACGGGCCATGCTCTCTCCTAATAGGCCGGTAGGAACGGGCTCGTTTATTTCTTGATTGCTTCTGAATATTTCGGCGGCCATAAGTATGGCGTCCTCAATCTTTTTGTAGCCAGTACAGCGGCATATGTTATTTTTTATAGCTGATTTTATATCTTCACGTGAGGGGGTTGGATTTTTATCCAGCAGCGCCTTGGCGCAGATTACCATACCGGGTATGCAAAATCCGCACTGAACCGCACCTGCGTGAGAGAAGGCGTAGCTGTATACAACTTTTTCTCTGTCTGTTAAACCCTCAGTTGTGGTTATGCTTTTTCCGTCAAGGTTTTCGGTCTTCTGTACGCATGCCTTTTGTGCCCTTCCGTCTATAAGCACGGTACAGGTTCCGCAGGCTCCTTCCGCACAGCCGTTTTTTACGGAGGTAAGTCTGAGGCTGTCTCTTAAAAATGTCATTAGTCTTACGTTTTCGGTAACTGTGTATGAAATGCCGTTTACTGTAAATACGGACATAATATCGCTCCCTCTCCGTTTTATTATATTCATGGTATCATTTTAAACAGCGTTATTCAAGGCCGTTGACAATAGTGCGTTATTCTATATTGAGGATAATGCATTTTTTGCCAACGGCTTTATTTACTTTTAGTTTAATGTTATAATTCAAATAATCAAAAAAGCATTATCTATACAAAGGGGTGAATAAATATGGCTGTTGGTGTAAGCGAAAAGCGTGTGGACGCCTTTGAGAAGGTTACAGGACGCGCTAAATATACCGATGATATGGCTGAAAAAAATTTTTTGGTAGCTAAGGTATTCAGGTCCACAATAGCTAACGGGGTTGTAAAATCTCTGGATATTTCCGAGGCGGAAAAGATACCGGGTGTTGTCAGGATAGTTACCTGTTTTGACGTGCCGCAGTATAAATTTCCCACAGCGGGACATCCGTGGTCAACAGACCCCCATCATCAGGACGTTGCCGACAGGCTTCTGCTTACAAGCAGAGTCAGATATTACGGAGACGACGTTGCTGCGGTAATT
>CAUHBX010000058.1 GCA_959604475.1 uncultured Eubacteriales bacterium | reverse complement strand
TCATCCTTCATTGCAGCCATAATTTCAGGAAGCTTGCTGTCAAAATACATAACTGCTTCAGCATAGCCCTTGACGTCATTTCTGTGGCCGTAAATCATATCTGTATCTACAAGATTTGTAAAGAGGAGACCCTCAAAATCTTTTTTCAAATACTCAATTGTCTTATCGATTCCATCGTTATTATTAGTAGTATGGTCAGTAACGGTCATCCCCCTATGCTCAAAAATATCCTCGATTTTTCCAATGGCAGCAACAGTCATGCCCTTTTCTTTTATGAGGTCTAAAATAGTAGAAGAAGTTGGGGCAAGTGAGAAATCCTTCCTGCGTTCAGTTCTTGTGTAGCTGCCGTTTCCTGTTCCTATAAAGGGTCTGGCAATGACTCTGGCAACGGCATAATCGCCGACAAGTATTTCCCTTGCTGTTTCACACATTTTATAAAGGTCATTTACAGGTATTACGTCCTCATGGCATGCAATCTGGAATACAGAGTCAGCTGATGTATAAACAATCGGATATCCTGTTTTTACATGCTCATCGCCCAGCTCATTAATTATAGCTGTACCGGATGCAGCGTAGTTTCCAAGCGTTTTTCTGCCTATTGCCGACTCAAATTTATCCATTATTTCTTTTGGAAAACCTGTGTCAGTGAAGGTTGGAAATGGGTTTTCAGTTACTATTCCTGCTATTTCCCAGTGACCCGTTGTAGTATCCTTTCCGTTTGAGGCCTCAGACATTTTACCATAGCATGCCTTTGGATTATCGGTTTTTCCTAACAGGTAGGTTTCCTTGCCCTGAATGTTACCAAGGCCAAGCGAGGCCATATTAGGAACGTTGAACTCAGGATATTTTTTCTTTATATTTACGAGAGTATTGGAGCCTTCATCGCCATAATTTGAGGCATCTGGAAGCTCTCCTATACCAACGCTGTCAAGCACGATAATAGCTGCTCTTTTCATTTGTTATCCTCCTATTTGATTATGTCTAATATTAATTTAGGATTTTCCGGTTTTTTATCATTTATTACAACAGCCTGTTCAAGATATTTTGACGCTGATAAGCATTTCTCCTTTGATGAAGAATAAATTTCGGCTATCATATCCCCTTTATGAACATAGTCTCCAATTCTGACCTTCATTATTATACCTGCGCCGAAATCAATCTTGTCAGCTTTAGAAGCGCGTCCGGCTCCTGTTTCAAGTGAGGCGCGTCCGATTTCTGCTGTATTCATGGAATATACATAACCGTCACAGCAAGCGGTTACAGAAAGCTTCTCATTCGATATGGGAAGCAGGGAATAGTCGTCTATAATTGACGGGTTTCCTCCCTGCTGGATAAGCAGCTCCCGGAATTTTTCAAGGCCGTTTCTGTTTTTGATTTTTTCAAGAAGGATGGCTTTTCCTTCGTCAACAGTTCTAACTGTCTTTGAGCTTAAAAGCATGTAGGCTCCAAGCGTAAGGGCAACCTCAAGCAAATCACCGCCTGCGTTTCCTTTAAGTATTTCAATGGCCTCTATAACTTCGAGGGAATTTCCTATATTCATACCGAGAGGCTGGTCCATACTGCTTATCACAGCCGTAACCTCACGGCCAACGGAACGACCTATATCAACCATCGTTTCAGCAAGGGAAACCGCAGAGTCATAATCCTTCATGAAGGCCCCGCTTCCGCATTTGACATCTAAAACTATGGCGTCTGCTCCGGCTGCGATTTTTTTTGACATTATGCTTCCTGATATAAGCGGAATATTCTCTACTGTTCCCGTAACATCCCTAAGGGCATAAAGTTTTTTATCGGCAGGTGTAAGATTATCCGTTTGGCTCATAAGGACAATGCCGCTGGTTTTTGCGAACTTGAGCGCTTCATTTTCAGAAACGTCAATCCTAAAGCCAGGTATTGATTCCAGCTTATCTAAGGTTCCGCCGGAGAACCCAAGCCCTCGGCCGCTCATCTTGACTACGGGGACGCCGCAGCTGGCTACCAAAGGGGCAAGAATAAGGGTAGTAGTATCCGCCACACCTCCGGTAGAATGTTTATCTACTTTAACGCCATCTATTGATGATAAGTCAAATGTCGAGCCTGAGTTGGCCATTGCAAGTGTAAGCTCAGAGGTTTCCTCAGTATCAAGGTTTTGAAAGTATATAGCCATAAGCATAGCTGATATTTGATAATCCGGTATTGAGGAATCTGTAGTTCCATTAACGAAAAACTCAATTTCTTCCTTTGAAAGCTTTCCGCCGTCACGCTTTTTGATAATTAAATCAACTATATTCATAATAACCCTCCTTCGCATTTTAATATAAATAAGTATACCACACCCAAATAATTACTTCTACCAAACATCAATAAATTTAAAATAAGATTAGAAATATCAAGCTTAATCTGCCCTTAATTATTTGTTTGGATATTTTTCATTCTTTGTTCATAATTTATACATATAGTCATAGTATAGTATAAGTGTATTAAAGATAAAGCTTTGATACATACAGGAATCGCCCCATTTCTGTATAATACCCCCTTTAATTTAAAACTGTTTGCAAAAAAAGCACTCGGACCCCTTCGAGTGCTTTTTTCTGTCTGAATTTTTAATTCGGAATTTCTTATGCTTATCTTAACAAACCGGTATGGAAGTTATGCTAATGTAGTGAAAAAGGAGATGGTGTTATGCTGTATATAATGGGAAGCTTAAAAAGCTTTTTTATTTTATTGATTCCATATATTTTAGTAGAGATTGTAATATGTATATATTATAAAAGCAGGGAAGTCAAAATTACAAAAGGATTTGCTGCAGGCTGGCTTGTTTTTGCGTCTATGTTTACGGCTATGGTTTATATCACCGGCGCTGCAGGAATAAATGAGACATGCAGGGCTGGTTTAAGCCTCATTCGATTTGAAAAAATTAACCTTATTCCATTCTATGGATGTGATATATTTGGACTTGGTATGAATGTGCTGCTTTTTGTACCGCTTGGAGCATTTGCTCCTTTGCTGTGGCAAAGCTGTACAGATTTTAAAGAAACACTTATATCAGGATTGATATTTTCACTAATCATAGAAATAAGCCAGCTGTTTAACTACAGAGCAACAGACATAAATGACTTGATAATGAATACTCTGGGAACTGCTTCGGGATATGGCTTATATTACTTATTTTTTCACAAGGTCAGTTTTTTAAAGTTGGATGACAGTTTCATGAAAAACGGCGCGGTATTTAATATAGCTGTTTTATACGTTTTTTATTTTTTCATAGGCTCAGGAATTTTAAATTTAATATAATTATAAAAACGTCCGGAAGGACGTTTTTATTTATTCCAGTTTGCTCTTGATATCGCTGATTGCTTTGGCGTTATATATTTTGGGTTTATCCGCTATTTGGCACATAAATGAAAAGGCTCCTTTTATATTTCCGTCAATCTTTAAAGGAAAACTTATTGTAAAGTTCCCAAGCAGAAATTCTTCATTATGTGTCGAAAACCCGTTTTTTCTGATTTTTATTAATTCCTTGCGGATATCGTCTTCCGTCGCAAGAGTTGTTTTATTAAATTTAATCAGAGTTGTTTTGTCAAAGTATCTTTTTAAATCCTCCTCAGATAAAGTAGAAAGCAGCAGCTTACCTGGGGCGGAGCAGTAGTGATGCCTTTTTGGATCAAAAAACGCATAATTCATATCAAGATTTTGAACTAAGGTTTCCTTATGAATTATTATATTATAAAATCCGAAGAAAGCTGAAATATGTGTCGTCATGTTATATTTATACGCCAGTGTATGCATTAGGTCTAGATATTTCTCTGTAAACGGGTGATTAATAAGTATTTGGTTTGAAATTAAGAAAAATTTTTCTGTCAGACTATACCGGTTATTTTCATCTTTTTGTGTGTAGCCAAGGTTTTGAAGGGTGATTAAAAATCTGTCAACGCTTGATGGATGTGAGTCTATTTTTTCGGATATTTGGCTAACCCGAAGGCCATTGCTGGCGGTTGCTAGTATTTCAATTATTTTCATTACTTTTTCAACTGAAGCAACACTATATGAGTAGCTGTTCATTTATTACACCTCCATCTAGATTCATTATTTCATAAAAAGGAATGCTTTTCAACAAAAACATAGGTTCATATAAATAATATCAATGTGTGTTGAGCATAGCTCAATAAACTTTAATATGCAGAAGAAATTTGATTGAGATTGCCTTACAAATGTTTACACCCAAATGGCCTTGTGCAACAATGATATTAAGCCGGTAAGCATTAAAGGTGTCACCTTAAACGTGAATACGAGGATATGAAACGGGGGATATAAAAATGTTGAATTTAAAAAGCGTAGTTGTAACCCAGAAGCATATAGACAATATGTTTGATACAAGCTGGTTTATCCATAGTCAAATATTTGACGACGTACTGCTTGTAAGCAATAAATCTACAAACTGTATTGTCCTTAAAACAACGGAAGGCCTGATACTGATTGACGCTATTTTCCCTAAAGAAGAAATGTTCCAGGCAATAGTTGAGGCTATAGAGGATATTGGATGGAACCCGAACCATATTAAAAAATTTGTTATCACACATGGGCATTTTGACCACTGCGGCTGCGGAAAATGGATAATAGATGCATTCCATCCGCAAACCTATATGTCTGAAATTGACTATGATTTTTGGACCGACTGTCCATTTTTCCCAGACAAACCGGAAACCTGGAAGGACTTCGACGTTGATAACTTTATAGGCGACGGTGACAAAATAGTACTGGGTGATAAAACATTAGACGTATACTTTACACCGGGGCATACGCCGGGAGGGTTAAGCTTTATTTTTCCCGTTACGGATTTAGGGATTACGCATACGGCGGCACTGTGGGGCGGAACAAACCCTCCGAACAGTTTAAAGGATGTGCTTACTTATTTTAAGTCATTAGATTATTTTCTTGAACAGGCGGAAAGGAAAAAGGTGGACGTGGCTATAAGCAACCATCCGTTTATTGATAATTCCTTTGAGAAAATGGATTTCGCCAACAAGCGATTAAGCCATATGCCCAATGCTTACATTATAGGTGAAAGCGGATACAGGCATTATGCCCAGCTTTTCAGAAATATGTGCTATGCCCGTATGGAAAATATGTGACGATATACCTTGTGAACTAGGGGGCGTTTTTATGATAGAAACAGGAAGCAAACGTGTAAGGATTTTGATTTGTGGTATGATATGCTGCCTTATACTTGGTTTTTGCTATATGTACAGCATTATTCAGCCATATGTAATGAATTATTTTTCCATTGAGTCGGCAGAAGCCGCTTTGCCATATACTATTTTCCTTGCGGTCTTTGTACTTGGTAATTATGTTGGCGGAATTTTGCAGAAAAAAATAAGCATTAAGAAAATAATGCTTATTGGGTATCTTTGTATGGCGGCAGGAATTTTGCTTACGGGATTTTTACCGGTCAGCAGCCCTAAAATGATGTGGGCTACATACGGAGGGCTCTTAGGTTTAGGGGATGGTATAGTATATAACGTAATAGTAGCAATGATGCAGAAGTGGTTTCCTGATAAAAAGGGCTTTGCAACAGGGCTTGTCCTCGCAACTCTTGGAATCAGCGCTACAATTCTCTCCCCATTATGCAGCAGATGGCTTTCATCCTACGGATTTTCTAAAACCGTTATTATACTAGCCGTAATCTTCGCTGTAATAGGAGTGTTTGGAATGCTGACTATTGAGGCTCCGCCGGATGGGTACATGGCGGGCTTTGTGCCTAAAGGCGGTGCATTTAATACCAAGCAGTATGAGGCAAGGGAAGTAATAAGGACAGCTACATATTATAAGCTTTTTCTGATACAGACGTTTTCCATTCCGGCATTTGTACTTATAAGTTCAATATTTGTCAGCTTTGGGACGGGTAAGGGACTGGACACAGCACTCTTAGTAGCGGGAGTAAGCATAGCCTCGCTGTTTCAAGTGGCCGGAAGATTTATCATATCCTCGGTCAGTGATAAAATAAGCACCAAAAATTCCATGATTTTGGTTTTTATAATTACTATTTCAGCCGTTATACTTCTTACATTTTCATCGGGATATGTTTATCTTGTGTGCTTCTGGCTACTCAGCTTTGCATACGGAGGCTCGGCTGCTACAATACCGTCACTTACAACCGATTATTTTGGAGTTAAAAATGCAGGCGTTATTGTATCGCTGGTACTGATTGGTATGGGAGTGTCATCTATATGCACCCCGCTTATTGCGAAAGCCGCAGGAGTTAATACATCATTTATTATTGCTGCAGCTGCAGCGATAGTCGGAATATTACTTGTGTTTTCACTTCCTAAAAAGCAGAAATAAAATTAAAAGCCATGAATTTTAAATTCATGGCTTTTAAATAATTTATCTCAGTCAAGCTGTTTATAAGCGCGTATTATTTCTTGAG
>CAUHBX010000057.1 GCA_959604475.1 uncultured Eubacteriales bacterium | reverse complement strand
ATTGGCCGCAGTTTTAACAGTAATAATGGCGGTCTCGCTCGGCGCCTGCGGGGCTAAGGAAGGCCCTGACACTGCCGTAAGCAATTACCTGAACGCCATAAAGGCGCAGGATTTTAAGACCGCCTCCAATTATGTGGACGTTGAGTACAACGAGCTTTCAGGCGAAAACGAGGGTTCGCAGTCATCCGCCATGATGGACAGCCTTATGGATAGCCTCAGCTACACAATAGTGTCCACCGAGGAAAACGGCGACACCGCCGCCGTAAAGGTGAACATCAAGGCCATTGACATGGCACTCGTTATGTCCGATTACATGAACCAGGCGTTTACCCTTGCTTTTTCAGGCATAGCCGAGGACGAGCTTGAGCAGAAGCTGCTTGAGGTTTTCAGCACGGCTTTGGAAAACAACAAGGAAAACCTTGTTGAGAAGGAAGTCGACGTTGCCTTAACAAAGGGCGAGAACGGCTGGATAATAACAATGAGCAATGAGCTTGCCGACGCTATAACAGGCGGAATGCTTACGGTGGCAGACAGCTTCAGCGGTATAGGCGGATAAAACGGCCCCGTTTTCCGCCCGCAGGAAGCCATGAAAACCCTCATGGCTTCATTTTTTGAGTATATTTTAGGAGTGTGAATTATGCAAAAGAAATTAAGGAGACTGATACCGTTTTTGACGACCCTGCTTTTACTTATGGGCGCATTGTCCGCCACGGCCCTTGCCGCCGGCGACCCTACCGAGGAGCCCGGAACCAAAATGATAGTGTGCACCGACTGCTCGGGCAGCGGGGCCTGTATGACCTGCTACGGGCTTGACCCGTCCTGCGGGGACTGCCAGGGCGCCAATGTCTGCTCCCTCTGTTCAGGCAGCGGCTACATAAGGTCTTCAAGCAATTATTACAATACCCTTTGGGCCCTGCTTCCGCCTTTAATAGCCATTGCGCTGGCCCTTATAACCAAGGAGGTATATTCCTCCCTGTTTATCGGTATATTGGCAGGCGGGCTGCTGTATTCCAATTTTTCATTTGAGGGTACCGTCCTTCATGTCTTTAACGACGGAATTGTTTCCGTGCTGTCCGACGCGTATAACGTCGGCATACTGATTTTCCTTGTAATACTCGGCACAATTGTGTGCCTGATGAATAAGGCGGGCGGCTCCGCGGCCTTTGGGCGCTGGGCTAAAACGCATATCAAGTCCAGAATAGGGGCGCAGATAACCGCCGTTGTCCTTGGCTGCCTTGTTTTCATTGACGACTATTTCAACTGCCTTACGGTCGGCAGCGTTATGAGGCCAATTACGGACAAGCACAAGGTTTCCAGGGCAAAGCTTGCCTATATAATCGACGCCACAGCGGCGCCGGTGTGCATTATAGCGCCTATCTCCTCATGGGCAGCGGCTGTAGCCGGCTTCGCTGAGGAGGGGCAGGGCCTTAACCTGTTCATACGTGCCATTCCCTATAACTTTTACGCCCTTCTTACCATAATAATGATGGTCGGCCTTGTGCTTATGCGTGTGGACTTCGGCCCTATGGCAAGGTTCGAGCATAACGCCATCGAAAAGGGCGACCTGTTCTCGGGCTCCAACCCGTACGCAATGATGGATAACGAAATTGAGGAGGGCAAGGGAAAGGTTATTGACCTTATAATACCAATTGTAATACTGATTATATGCTGTATAACCGGCATGATTTATTCCGGCGGCTTTTTCTCCGGAGCAGGCTTTGTAGACGCGTTCTCAAGCTCCGACGCCTCCGTGGGGCTTATGCTCGGCTCAGCCTTTGCCCTTGTATTTTCGCTTTTATACTACACAATACGCCGCTCCATGTCCTTCAAGGAAATGATGGGCTGTATACCCGAGGGCTTTAAGGCAATGGTTCCCGCCATATTAATACTGACCTTCGCATGGAGCCTCAAATCCATGACTGATTCGCTCGGCGCGAAATACTTTGTGCGTGATTTTGTGCAGTCCTCAGCACAGTCAATGCAGATGTTTTTACCCGCAATCGTATTTGTTATAGGCTGCGGGCTTGCCTTCGCAACGGGTACGTCATGGGGAACCTTCGGAATACTTATCCCGATTGTTCAAAATGTGTTCTCTATGGACAACCCCCTGGCAATCATCTGTATTTCAGCATGTATGGCAGGTGCGGTATGCGGAGACCACTGCTCGCCGATTTCTGACACGACCATAATGGCCTCGGCCGGGGCCCAATGCGACCATGTGAACCATGTGTCCACACAGCTTCCCTACGCAATTACCTGCGCGGTGATTTCATGCATATCCTATATTATAGCCGGACTTCTGGCAACGATGGGCGCTCCCGGAATTATCGCCCTCCCCATCGGTATTATACTGATGCTTATAACACTTTTTGTGCTCCGTTTGAAATACGGAAAGGAATCTGACTGAAATAAAAAACAGGCGGTATAAATACCGCCTGTTTATTTTCTTTCCGGCCAAAGCATAAAGCCCGTATTTTTCGCCGCCACCGGAATTTGCCCCAGCCTTTTTATAAAATACCCCTGCTGGCTGTCAAGCACAAAAACATTCCATTTCGCGCCCCTTCGGCACAGCCTTTTTATTTTTCTCATATACGGCATGTCCACATTGTTCAAAGAATGTCCCAGAACATATATTTCGGAAACGTCCCCAAGGCATTCTGAACTGAAAAGCGCCTTGTTTTCCGACATAACCCTTTTGCAGTCCTTGCGGCTGTTTTTCAAATAATCCTTTACAAAGGTCTCATTAACAGCGTTTATCCCGTATTCCCCCGGGTCTGAATAAATCCTCGCGGGCGCTTCCGCATGTCCCATAATCAGTCTTTCCCCCAGCTTCCCGTGTATGTGCCAGATATTTTCTGCGCCGTATACCATTTCAAGGGTTGAGGTATAGTTAAAGCTTATAAATATGGCCTTGTCCCTCCCGAACAGCTCCGCCAGGGCTGCGCTTGGCTTAACGCCATCAAGCTTTATGCTTTCAATCCATTCGCTTAGGTATCGGTTTATATTTACCGGCAGCCGGAGCATATCCATTATTGGCTTGGAGGGAGGCCCGCTGTAGTCCCTGTGCGTATCCCACTGTCTGTGCTCCTCGGCCATTTCCATAATCTCATAGGAGCCGAAAATATTTTCCATGTCATTCCACAAAATATCCTCGCTAATCTCGGCCATCCTGTCAAAATATAAAAGCGAGTACCTTGCTATCCCCAGCACAAACTGCTCTGCGGCATAGGCATGCCTTTCCTTCATAAAGCGCATAAAGTCCGTATATCTTGTCGGCAGGCTGTGGTGCAGGTCAAAGCCGTTTCCTATTATAAACAAATTCATTTTGCTTCCCCCTGAAAAAGATTATACCACCGCCGCGTCCGTGCCGTCTACAGGCCGTACTAGAAACCGAATATTTTTTCCAGCCCCTTTATCTGCCCCTTAATTGTCCTTTGTATCACCTCGTCCGCAAGCGCATCCCAGTCGGGCTTCCTCCTGTCCCCTGACATCAGGTCCGCCGCGTAGTTCATCGCCGCCGCAAGCTCGGCTGATGAGCCGTCAGTCACAACCTGCTTAAAAATACCCGAAAGAAGCTTTTTGTCATTGAGGGAGGCTATTTTTGAAAGCGTTTCACTTCCTATTTTATCGGCTAACCCGTCAGCCACCACATCCACAGCGCCGCTGACAACTCCCCTTCCGAGCGCGTCCTGGGCGCTGTGGCCGCTGTTTGATACCTCATTGGCCGTTCTCCCCGCTGTCTGCATTGAGTTAAGCGCGGCGGACGCCATAGGGTTAAAGCCTGTCATCGCGGATAAGGCGGCGTCTTCCCCTAATGATTTAGCCGCCCTTAAAAATGCTGCCGCGGGAGCGGATAGCCCCCTGACCCCCATATCCTCCAAAAGCCCAGAGGATGCCAAAAAACGGTTGGACTGTGACATATCCGCAGGCCTTGACCTAATGGAGCCTGCGTTATCATATAAGCCGTTCAGCATTGCGCTGTATTTTTGGTACTTGCCTGACGCGGGTGAATACCTGTCCCTTTCAAGTATCAGCCTGTTAATATCATCGTCATGGTTTTTTATATATCTGTTTGACTCGGCCTCGTTTTTATAGCTTTGGACAGCCGCGGATTTAAACGCTTTGTCCGCGCCTGTCAGCCCGTCGCCTATTGAGCTTAGCAGATTATAAAGCCTGTCCATTGCCCCGGTACCCGCTTTGGGGCTTGAGGGTTCGGGCGGAAGCTCCATCGAGGTCTGCGCCCACACCCGGCTTGGATTAAGATTTTTGCTCCTGGCATTAATGTCCTCAGGTTTAAATTTCATAGGCACAACGCCCGAAGTATTTGTTTTGGGCTCCCACTGTTGTGGACCAACGGTTTTATTCTGTTTTGTTGGAATTACTCCTGTTTTGGCGAAATCGGCGTATGTATCGTTGGCCTGACGGCTTTTTTCAATAACAAGGTCAAGTATGCTTTTTAAATTAGGAGTCTTGGATGCGGACGTTTCGGCTGCGTTGTTTACATAGAACTTGCTTGCCTTTTCTGCCGCCGTCCCCGCCTTTTGTGATATCTGGAGCTTTGAAGGCGACTTCCTTGTTTGCGAAGGCGGCTGTTTTGCTTTGGACACAGATTTTCCGGCATTTAAAATCCAAGTCCTCATTAAATTTTGTTTTGATGCCATAATATTCCTCCTTATCTGTACAGTCCGAGAATATACGCCAGCTGACTGTACAGTTCAGAGTCTATGGCGTTATTTTTCGCGGCGTCAAGCTGGTTCATCACGTTGGCGTGGTTCTGGTCGTTTTGACGGTATGCGTTTTCGTAATCGGTATTTAAGCCAAGCATGCCGCTTTCGGAAATCCCTCCTGTAAATCCCCTGGCCGCAAGCTGCTGGGGCATGTCCCTTTCTGCGAGCCGCTTGTTTATGTAAAGCTCCCTGGCCGCCTCCTCGGCTTCCCTGTCCAGAATATCCTCCTGGTATTTATACTGCTTTGACAGAGCGCTGTTTGAATTATCGGCCATATCCTGATAATGGCTTAAAATATCCTCAAGCTGTCCTGTAACGCTGCCAGCTCCGCCGTAAAGCGGATAGCCCGTTCCGTAGCCTGCGTATATATCGTCCATATCAGGCCCGTCGGCGCCGTAACCTCCCATAATATACCCCTGTCCCAAAAAATCCGCTCCCTTTTGGTAAGCCTTTGACATCCCGTTCCCCTCATAGGGCAGGCCTGAATAGGGATTATTGTAATCCCTGCCGTCACGTCCGCTCAGGAAGGACAGCTGCATATTGGCCTGGTCATACATGCTGCCGTATTGGCTGTCGCTTGTATACCGTCCGCCGTCGTCGCCGTCACCGAAGCCAGAAAACATCCCGTTTCCAAGGGAGGTCGAGCCATAATTATAGCCGTTGCCCGACAGCGAGCCGGTTCCGTAGGTAGAAGAGTAGGCCAGGGAGGCCCCGTCTGGAACCTGTCCTGCTGCCACGGCGTCCTTTAGCGCCTGTGACTGGTTTGTGGCGTTTGAGTAAGTCGTTTTCAGGCTTCCGTCCGGCTGCCTCCATGTAAAGGCTGTCTGCCTGGTAGTATAATAGCCCTTGGGGTCTGCGTAGCCCTTTGGCTTGTCTTTGTCATAAAAAAGACTTTGGGCAAGCTTTTTAATAAATTCGTCCGCCGTATTGTATTTTGCCCCGCCGGCGGTCTGCCCTCCTGTATTCTTGTTATATCCGTCCGTCCCAGTTTGCCCTGGCCGTGAAATCGAGTTCCCGGACCTGTTGGCCTCCCTCTGGCTTCTTGTAACGGTTATTGAAGTACTGCTATTCTTTGAACCGGAGGAACCCCCTGATTTCTTTTTTGTTGTATTAGTTAATGAATAGGCCATTTAACCACCTCCTTAATTGTTTCTGGCAAGTATCACAAACACCCTTACCATATCCTCCGACAGGTTAAGGGCTTTAACATCGGCAAAGCAGCCCTTATTTATTAGCTCCTGTATTGCCGCCTTCCCCCATTCAGGTACTTCTTCTATTGTGCCGTATCTCTTTTCTGCCATTTCTTCTTCCTCCTTCGGTTCTTCCCAATCAGCTTTTACTTCAAAATGCGGTTTGTCCGGTGTTTTCCAGTCTCCGCCCCATGTTATCCCCAGTGACCTGCCTATCTGTCCCGCCCTGTTTAATACCGATATGTCGTATAGTTCTTTTCCTATACAAGCTATATCCCAGGCTAACCGGTCTGTATGCTTGCTCTTTTTTGTCCATGTGACTATCTGTCCCGGTGTTGTCCGTCCCTGATTATACAGCTCGTTTTGCCTTGCCTGTGAACGATAGGTCTCTGTTATGAATACCTCCAACCTGGCTTCTCCGCATTTCTTCATAAAAAGCCGGCAAGCCTTTTTCGCCGCCGGCAGTAATTCGTTTATATCCCTGCATGCTGAGCTCATTTTTCCTCACCTGAGCTTTTCTCGTGCTGTGTACCAAAATAAAAGGAAATA
>CAUHBX010000056.1 GCA_959604475.1 uncultured Eubacteriales bacterium | reverse complement strand
ATATAAAAGTGTACGGTGAGGAAACCATTTGGTTGCCTCACCGTACATGTTATTTTTCAGACTGTTATAACCTTCTCGGCGCTTTTCATTTTTTCAAGTATTTCGTACATATTGCTGATTGTTCCGGCCTTCAGCTCTCCTGCTATGCCGTAAAAATTTAAGCAAGTGCCGCACACAAGGACCTCCGCACCCTTTTTCTCTAGCGTGCTTATACTCTTTATTATATCCAGCTTATCGCTGGTAGGCAGCTTAACCCCGCTGTTCATAAATATTACGCTCTCTGGTATATCATCGCTGTCCGACAGCGTATAAAGCATCATTTTAGCAAGGCTGTGTCCTAAGGTATAATCCCCTTCGCCAACGTAATCCTTGCCGAAAAATACTGTATACCCCTTTTTAGGAGAGATTTCTTTTATAATATCCGTTTCAGCACCCTTGGAAAATATCACATTGAATCCACCCTCAACGGTTTCTGTGCGAACTTCTATTTTACTGTTCGAGGCAAGCCTTTTCAGGTTTTCCACAGCCATTTCATTATCAACGGCAACTGTTATATTTATTTCCCCGCTGTCAATTTCCCTTTTAGCCAGCACCACCGGCATTGGGCAGGCTTTCCCTCTGGCATCAATAAACTTAGGCATAAAACCACCCTTCCCCTTAAAAGTATTTTTTTAAAGTATATCCTTATTGCGTTCCTCTGTCAAAAAAATTATAATTGCTGTGAGGTGTTTTTATGAGAAACGACGAATATTACCTTCTTGCCTTCAACTCCACACACGCAGCCGTCTCGGCGGAAAAACTGCTGTCAGCGCATTTTGAGGTCACAGTGATGCCCACGCTTAGGAAAATTACAGCCTCCTGCGGCATATCGCTCAGAATAGAGGATAAGGATTTTGAAAAGCTGAATGCCATTCTTTCGGACAATACGCTGGACTGTGCACTTTACAGGGTTTTAAACGGCGAGCCAAGCCCATTATAAATGCGAACGGCCTTCCGTTGGGATTTGGAAGGCCTTAAGAAATAAAAGGTTTTAATGAAATAAATAAAGGGGCATTTATTTATTCATTTGAATTTCTCGCTTTAGCAGATGTAAGTGCTACAGTTATAAAGTATCTTACTCTTGCTTTTTATATTTGTCAATAGTTTTTTCAAAAATCTGTTTAAAAATTCCCCCAGGACAAACTGTCTGGGGGATAAATTTTATTTTGAAGGAATTAAAGCTTCCTTGCCGCCCATATATGGTCTTAAAACTTCGGGTATTTTTACTGTTCCGTCAGACTGAAGGTTATTTTCAAGGAACGCAATTAACATTCTGGGAGGCGCTACAACAGTATTGTTAAGAGTATTGGCAAAATATTTCTCTCCGTTTTCTCCTGTCACTCTTATTCTAAGTCTCCTTGCCTGTGCGTCGCCGAGGTTTGAACAGCTTCCAACCTCAAAATATTTTTTCTGTCTTGGTGACCAAGCCTCAACGTCAACCGATTTGACCTTAAGGTCCGCTAGGTCTCCAGAGCAGCACTCAAGTGTTCTGACAGGAACATCCAAAGACCTGAAAAGGTCTACTGTATTCTGCCAAAGCTTATCGTACCATGCCATACTGTCCTCAGGCTTACATACGACAATCATTTCCTGCTTCTCAAACTGGTGAATTCTGTACACGCCTCTTTCCTCTATGCCATGGGCGCCCTTTTCCTTACGGAAACAGGGGGAATAGCTTGTAAGAGTATAGGGAAGGTCAGCTTCCTTATTCATAGTGTCAATAAATTTGCCAATCATAGAATGCTCGCTTGTACCAATAAGGTAAAGGTCCTCACCCTCAATTTTGTACATCATGGCATCCATTTCCTCAAAGCTCATAACCCCTGTAACAACGTCGCTCCTTATCATAAAAGGCGGCACACAGTAGGTAAAGCCCCTATCAATCATAAAATCGCGTGCATACGATATAACAGCCGAATGAAGCCTCGCAATATCTCCCATAAGGTAGTAGAAGCCGTTTCCGGCAACCTTTCTAGCACTGTCTAGGTCAATGCCGTTAAAGCTCTCCATTATTTCTGTGTGGTAAGGGATTTCAAAATCAGGCACAACAGGCTCGCCGTACTTCTGAACCTCAACGTTTTCGCTGTCATCCTTGCCGATAGGGACAGAGGGGTCAATGATATTTGGAATAGACATCATTATTTTTTTTATTTTTTCTTCAACTTCCTTTTCCCTTTCCGAAAGCTCGTCTACCCTTGCGGAATTTTTAGCTACCTCAGCCTTTACCCTTTCAGCCTCTTCCTTCTCGCCCTTTGCCATAAGTCCGCCAATTTGCTTTGACAGCTTGTTTCTGTCTGCGCGGAGTGCCTCAACCTCCTGCTTTATTTTTCTGTTTTCAAGGTCAAGCTCTATCACCTCATCAACGAGGGGAAGCTTTCTATCCTGAAACTTGTTTCTGATGTTCTGTTTAACTATCTCTGGATTTTCTCTTACAAATTTAATGTCTAACACAGCCATTTCCTCCTAAAAACCAATATTTTCCGCTTAATGGGCGGATTAAAAAAGGCCCGTCCCATTAAGCCATACGCCTAAACTGGGACGAGCCGATATGCCCGCGTTGCCACCCGTATTGACGGTTAATTAACCGCCCTCTCGATAAAGCTGTAAAGGGCTTTTCCCTTCCGGCTTTCACCGGGGACTAAGAAAGTGGAACATCCTTTCACGCTGCCGTCTTTCACCAACCGCCGGCTCTCTGATAACGCTGTGGGATTTAGCTTTCCTCAAAACATCCTATTTTTTATGAACATGAAGATATTATAGCACATAAAATTTAAAAAGCAATAAAAATAACTGTTTTTAGTTTACAATTGACCTAAAGCAGTTCACAATATATAATAATTATTATCAATTACTATTATTTTAAATTTAGCAGGTGATTTTATGAATTATGATATATTATTAGGTTTACTTATACCTTTTATAGGTACTGCACTGGGCTCAGCCTGCGTTTTTTTCCTTAAAGACCAGATTAAGCCCCGCGTTCAAAAAGCGCTGTTAGGCTTTGCCTCCGGAGTTATGATTGCGGCGTCGGTATGGTCGCTTCTTATACCGGCTATGGATATGTCGTCAGATATGGGAAAGCTGGCGTTTATTCCGGCTGCCATCGGCTTTGCCCTTGGCATAGCGTTTCTCCTCATTATGGACAGGATAATACCTCATATGCATCTTGGGGGTCAAAAAGAAGGCTTAAAAAGCTCTTTAGGAAAAAATGCAATGCTTGTACTTGCTGTTACCCTCCATAATATTCCGGAGGGAATGGCAGTCGGAGTCGTTTTTGCCGGAGCGTTGAACGGAGACAGTGCAATATCAGCAGCGGGAGCATTTGCACTGGCAATAGGCATAGCCATTCAGAATTTCCCTGAGGGCGCAGTTATTTCACTGCCCCTTAAAAGCGATGGAACAAGCAAAAAGCGCGCCTTCCTTTACGGCGCCATGTCCGGAATAGTTGAGCCGATAGGCGCGGTAATCACAATAGCGCTTGCTTCCTTTATAGTCCCCGTACTGCCGTATCTACTTGCCTTTGCGGCGGGGGCTATGGTGTACGTTGTGGTTGAGGAGCTTATTCCCGAGGCATCCGAGGGAGACCATTCCAACATCGGAACAATAGGATTTGCCGCAGGATTTGTAATAATGATGATTTTAGACGTAGCGCTTGGGTAATTTAAAAGGGGGCGGATTTGCCGCCTTCTTCTATTTTTCCGCCGTTTCGGCTATCGCCTTAATCCCCCTTTGCACCTGAGCCTCCGCGAAGCCATACTGGTCCTGTCCATCCGCTTCTTCCATATCTGTATTGCCAAGAAGTATGAAGAACACATAATTTCCTATACGGTATACTTCAGATGCGTTTATCCTAGCTGTATCCTCCGGGTACAAATCCGCGCTTTCCACAAGCCTTTTTCTATAAGCGCTGAGTTCATCCTCAATATTCCCGGCCTCCCCCTCCTTTGACTCTATCCCTACAAAGGTGTCTGCCCTTCCATTCAGCACGGAAACCTCCGCAAAATAGGCCGCCGTATCCTTTGCTTCTACACCGAAAATTTTTTCAAAATCATCCTCATTAAGCATCTCCCCCGGAATATAATCATCGCCATAGGCATCCTTTACCGCTTCATAGAAGTCTAAAAGCATTCCTTCTTCAACCTCTGCGTCGATTGAAGTGTTCTGTCCCGCCGACGAGCTCTTACATGAAACAAGTGAAAATGCCAGAGTTATAATCAGTATGAATGTTAAAAATTTTCTTTTCATAATAGCCTCCTGAAACAGTATTTATTAATATACTTCCCTGAATTAGCTATATAATTCCTAAATTGAAAAAGGTATGGTTAATCCATACCTTGTACTTATAAAGCGTTTAGACTTAAGTACGTTTTAAATATACAGGCATATAAAAATCCACCTATTCGAAGCCTATTCTTTACCATAAAATAAATCAATCCAGAAATCTAGAGTACTGTCCTTTGACTCGATAAATGAGTAAACCATACTTGGTGAATCTGTTATAATACCGTCAGCACCGCACAGGATGATTTTTTTAATCGTGTCTTCCGAGTTAGCTGTCCAAGTAAAAACCTTTTTGTTAGTAAAATGTGCTTCATGTACCATTTCACTTGACAAAAATGTCGTCTCAACGCTGTATCCATCTATATATCTGTTGCTGTAATCGTCCGTAAGAAGCAATGTTGTTATATACACAGTCTCAATCGAAGTATTGTACTCCTTTGCCTTGCGCAGTATATCCATGTTCATTGAGGCTATAACGCATTGCTTTTCCATTCCGTATTTTTCAATCAAGTCAACAGTCTTTCTTTCCAAATCAGTCTCATGTCCTGTTGATTTCAACTCAATCATCAGGTCAATTTTATTTTTTGCCGAATCTAGCATTTCTTCAAGCTTGGGTATCTTCTCACCCTCAAAAGCCATAGAATAATATTTTCCTGCGTCAAGTTTAGATACCTCATTATAATCCGCGTCCCATACATTTTTATTCATGCCCGTAATCCTTTTAAAATTAGAATCATGCATTACAATAAGTTCTTTGTCTTTTGTTTGCTGTACGTCAATTTCAGCCATATCCGCTCCGCTCTTAATAGCAATATTTAGTGCTGCCAATGTGTTTTCAGGCGCACCATATGCTCCTGCACGGTGTGCAATAACCAAAATTGAAGTGTCTTCAGGAACAGAAAAACGACTTCCAATTTCAGTCTCACTGAACATCATTAGCATAACTGCTGCGATTAATATAGAAAGAATTTTTTTAATTACTTCAGACCCTTTTGTCTTTTCTTTTGCGAACTGATAGTTTTCTTGCTTATAGCTATGGTACAAAATTATAACCACAGCAGCAAATAAGGCGATAAATATAGAGTTGCTGAATATTAATGCGCTAATGTTCATCTTAGTGTACAACAGCTTAAACGCATAGACCCTGGAAGCTCCTGAATAAGACAAATTACAGTCCAGATATATTATAAACACAAAAATAACCCATACTATCGAAGACAAAATAAAATAAATTGCAGTTGAAGCCAACAACGTCACGGCTGTTTTAGTTTTCCTGGATTTAAGCATTTCCGAATTTGGTTTTCTAGAGTCCAAAAAGGTACAGTCATTTAAAATCGCATGCGGTATTATAAATATATTTTTAAGAAGCGCATAATTTATAAGCAGTATTCCGAGTAAAAAACCAGTTGTATACATGGGGTTTTCAACAACAAACTCTATAATAAACTCCGGTATTTTAAACTTCCTTAGCTCGTCTCCCAAAACAAAAAAATTTGAAAGCCCCAGCAAAGGCAAAATCAGTATGAATGTCGGAAGGTTTTTATAATGAAATATTCTAACAGATTTTTTCAGTGTTACCTTCCACAGCTTTAAAACCGAAAATCTCTCATGTCGCCAGCTCCAGTCACAGTACAGAATTAAAGCCGTAATTTCATAATAAACATAAAATGAGAATAATAAGAACGCACAAAAAGCAAGCGGATAAAAATACGGGGACATAAACAGCTTAAATATGTTCTCCTGGCTTATATATGTTAAACCAGCCAGACTTACGGCACATTTAAAAAACCATTTTATACACGGATAAATATAATAAAACCCAATTATTTTATATGGTATCTCAAACCACAGCAGCCTTGGCCAATTTGAAATTGCTACGTTAGCTACAGATTTTATAAAATTATTCATAACATAACCCCTTCACTAACAGCACTTATATATTTTAAGCTTTGTCAAAGGTACAATCTTTATACAATTTTATATTAAATAAAAAAATAAAACCCCTAGAAACCTTAATTTCTAGGGGTTTTTCTCAATTGCGGAGGCAGGATTTGAACCTACGACCTCCGGGTTATGAGCCCGACGAGCTACCGGACTGCTCTACTCCGCGTCATTAAAAAAATGGTTGGGGAAGGATTCGGACCTTCGAAGCTATCGCAACAGATTTACAGTCTGC
>CAUHBX010000055.1 GCA_959604475.1 uncultured Eubacteriales bacterium | reverse complement strand
CATGGCTCAAAGCGGGAGAAACTCCATGAGTATCGACGTTCGCTTCGGACATGAGAGCTATAAATGGGTTGAGATGAGCATACTCTTCTCAAAAAAGGAGGGAAGCTCCAGCGTATATATAACGATGCGATGCGCCGACAGGGAGCACCTCCTTAAAAGCATAGTGGACAGGTTTGTGTTTCAAAACTGCGACTATTTTATGTGCCTTGATGCCAAAAACAACAGCTATCATATGTTCAGCAGCACGCAGAACGGAACGCCTCTTCCCTCACGCCAGTGCAGCGACTATTACTCGGAATTGATACGATATACTGACAAATATGTTGCTCTTCAGGACAGGGAAATGCTTAAGTATGAGCTTAATATAAACAAAATTCTGGAAAATCTGGATAAGTACAATGAATATACGATATTTTTCGGTGTTGCCGACCCGGTAAGGGGGTATACAAGAAAAAGGCTTCATTATTCTTATTATGATAAGGCCGCTAAAATCATACTTCTGTTCCGAACTGACGTAACCCAGATATTTTTGGAACAGAAAATACAAAACCAAAAGCTGGCAGCAGCCCTTGAAAGAGCGCGACGGGACCCAATGACCGGGATTTACAATCCGCAGACCGTTTCCGAGCTTATTCGCGACACGCTTCCTGAATGTCCTCGCGCCGCGCTTATGTTTATCGACCTGGACAATTTCAAAAGGGTAAACGACTCCCTGGGGCATATGGCAGGTGACGAAATACTGAAGAAAACAGCCTTGATACTTAAAAACAGCCTGCGCTCCACCGATATTTGCGGGCGCATAGGAGGCGACGAGTTTGTGGCGCTTATTAAGAACATCTGCTCCACTGATGAGGTCGAGGGCTGTGCCCAGAGGATTTGTCAGGCAATGCAGAACATGTCAGCCCAATGCCTTCACGGTATGTGCGTAACCTGCAGTATAGGCATAGCACTGTACCCAAATGACGGCACCTCCTATACGGCGCTTTTGAAAAAAGCCGACTCCTCAGTATACAGCGCCAAGGACAACGGTAAAAGCTGCTACTCATTTTATTCAAAATAATATTTGTGTTTACAGCGGGAGAACTCCCGCTGTCTTTAATTTAATTGATAAATATTATTATTTAATATCTAAAATTAATTGACAATATATTTCATTTATGATATTCTTTTAATAAGAAGATGATTAACGGAACCCAACGGCTGAAAACAGCCTGCGTATGCGGGCGCATTAACCCGTAAATATAAATTAGGAGGACGACAATATGAGAAGTATTACAACGCTTGACCTGCAATACGCACACAGATTCTATGGCTTTAAGGGAGAAGCCCAGTATCTTCACGGACATACCGGTATCCTTACAATTGAGGTTGAGGATTCTGTTGAACCCGGCGTTAACATGGTTTTCCCCTGCAATGAAATTCAGAAAACCGCCTGGGAAGTACTTAAAAACTTCGACCATGCCCTGATTTTGAGGGAGGACGACCCTCTGCTGCCTGCAGTCCTCAATGTTTACGAGGAACAAGGAATCCGTAATGGCGCGCCTAACAATAAGATGAAGGGCCCGGCCTTTAAAACCGAGCTTGCAGCCGCCTATCCTGACTGCAGACTGGTAGTCACCAAGGAAACCATGACTGTTGAGGGTATGATTAAAATAGTTTACGACCTGCTTAAGGACAAGCTGAACATTGCAAAAATTACATTCACCAGCGGCGTAAACGCAGCGTCCGAGGAATTTGAGGCCAGAAAAGTAATTGACCGCTGTCCTCTTTGCGGTATAGCGCTGAATGAAAACGGCGTATGCCCAAAATGCGGATATAAGAAGTAATTAAGCTTATTGGAAAAAGGTCTAAAGAAACCTTAACATACTTAGCATAAGAAAAAAGCCGGAGTTTCCGGCTTTTTCGCTGTTTATCATGAATTGAGTACATACGCCGCTGCCGCAACGTCCTCAACCGCAAGGCCAAGGGCGGCAAAAAGCGTTATTTCCTTGTCGTTTGTGCGTCCTTCAGCCTTTCCAAGAAGAAGCTCCCCTATGGAGCCCTTTATATGGCTTTCGTTAATAAGCCCCTCCGACAAAGGTATAAGATACTCCCCGCTTTCCTTTTTCATGGCATCGGTATAATCCGAGTATAGCCTGGAGGCTTTAACAAGCTGTGAAGTAACCTCCCTTGTCGTCGGCGTAAATGTGCCGACCGCGTTAATATGCGCGCCTTCCTTTATCCACTCGGGCTTAAGGTACGGCTCCCTGCTTGGGGTAACGGTACATATGATATCCGCGTCCTTTACGGCCTCCTGAACACTGTCCGTCACTTTAACCGAAATACCAAATTTATCCGCCATCTCAGCGGCGTATCTTTGGGCCGCCTCGTCCGATATATCGTAAACGCTCACTTCTTTTATATCCCTCACGCACATGCACGCCTCAAGGTGCGAACGTCCCTGTGCCCCGGCCCCGATAATGGCCAGCTTATCAGCGTCCGCCCTTGCAAGCAGGTCTGTGGCCACCGCGCTTACCGCGCCTGTCCTTATCTGCGTTATACTCCCGGCCTCTACCATTCCGGCCACTGTTCCGTGCTCGGCCTCAAATATTATTACATATCCCACATGTGAAGGGTATTTTGTGCCGGCGTTGGCCGAGCAGGCGTTTATAACCTTAGCTCCAAAATAATCACCCTTTCCAAGATAGGCCGGCATAAAGCCAAACATGTTAACGCCGTCAAGGGCGTGTATGGTTCTGGGGGGCTGTACGCATTTTCCGCTTTCAAGCTTAATAAAGGCGCTGCGCATAACCTCTATGCATTTTTCCATCGTAAGCTTTTCAAAGACCTCAGCCTTTTCTATGATTCTCATTCTATCCCTCCCAGGTATCTCTGCAGGAACTGTCTTGTTCTCTCAGCCTTGGGATTTGTAAAAATATCCTCAGGCGCTCCGCTTTCGACAATTACTCCGCTGTCCATAAACACAACCTTATCTGAAACCTCTCTGGCAAAGGCCATCTCATGCGTAACTACAATCATAGTCCTTTTTTCTTCGGCCACCTTCCGTATTACGGAAAGCACCTCTCCCACAAGCTCCGGGTCGAGGGCCGACGTTGGCTCGTCCATTAGTATAACCTTGGGGTTCAGCGCCAGTGCCCTGGCTATTCCAACCCTCTGCTGCTGTCCGCCGGACAGCTGTATCGGATAGCTGTTTCTTTTGTCCGCAAGCCCTACCTTTTCAAGATAATACTCGCCCTTCTGTTTGGCCTCGGCGGCAGGTATCTTCTGTACCGTAATAAGCCCCTGCGTTACGTTATCCAGCACCGTTTTATTGGCAAACAGGTTATAGTGCTGAAATACCATAGCAGTCTGCCTTCTTACGTCAAGTATATCCTTTTTGGCGGCCTTGGGCATATCAATAGTCCTGCCGTCTATCTCAAGGGTACCCCTATCGGCCTTTTCAAGGAAGTTAATGCATCTGAGCATTGTCGTCTTTCCCGAGCCGCTGGAGCCAAGCACGGTAACTACCTCGCCCTCTCCAACCTCAAGGTCAATCCCCTTAAGGACTTCCAAATCATTAAATTTTTTATGCACATTCTCAAGACGTATCATACTCATGTCCTCACTTTATACCTGTTTTGTCTTATTTCTACCTTTTTCAGGCACTGCTCCAGTATAAAGCACAGCGCCCAGTAAATAACGGCTGTAATTATGTATACCTCAATATACCTGTACGCCTTATTGGCCTGTGCCACTGCCACCCCCATCATTTCATGCACGGAAATCATATAGGCAAGGGTGCTGCCCTTTATATTTCCGACAAATAGGTTAACAAGGTTCGGCGTTGCCGTTGCCAGCGCCTGCGGTATAAGTATTTTAAACATGGACTGCGCCTCTGTCATACCGATTGATTTGCAGGCCTCATGCTGCCCCGGCTCTATTGCCTCCAGCGAGGAGCGGAAGGTTTCCGAAACATAAGCCGACGTGTTTATCGAAAAGGCCAAAATAGCATAAAACAGCGGGGGTATGTTTTTTATAATACTTACCCCGCCTATTGACATGCTGTACATGTTTACATAATACGGAATACAGAAATAAGCAATGTAAAGCTGTATAACAAGCGGAAATCCCCTTACAAGGGATACGTATAATTTAAAAATCTGGTTTAAAACAGGCACCCTGTAATATCTTATAAGCCCTATTAAAAGTCCAAGAAGCCCTCCTATTGCCATTGAGGCGACGGATATAAACGCCGTAAGGGGCAGGGCCTTTAAAACCAGCGGTATGGTTTCCATCATAAACTCTATATTAAGCGTCATTTGACAGCCACCTCCGCGTCTCTTCTTCTGCTCTTATCTCCGCGCTTTTCAATGATGCTTATAAGCTTTTCACATATTAGGCATATTAACCAGTAAATGAGGCCGACCGCAATATAAAGCTCCGCCTGCCTTGCACTGTAGTTTCTGGCGTTAATAAGCACTGTCTTTCCCATCAGGTCGGTAACTCCCAGAGAAAAGGCCAGAGATGTGTCCTTTATAAGCATTATAAGCGTATTTCCAAGGTTGGGAAGCGCGATTGTAAGCGCCTGCGGAAATATAATATGTATGCAGGCCTGCAGCCTTGTCATGCCTATGCTGTCGCAGGCCTCAAACTGGCCGTAGTCAACTGCGAGGAACGCACTTCTCATATTTTCGGCAAGGTAGCCCGACACGTTCAGCGCAAACCCCGCCACTACAAGGGGAAACCTTGGATAGCTGCTTGTATCAAAGCCCATACCGCCCATTGCCTGCGGCACGCCGAAGTACACCAGAAACATGATAACTATAAGCGGCGCGCCCCTCATAAAGGAAATATAGGCGGCGGCTATACGGCTTACAACCGGGCCGCCCTTTATCCTCATTGCGGCGAATATAAAGCCCAGAACCAGCCCAGCCAGCAGGGCGAAGAATACCACCAGCAAAGTCTCCGGCAGTGCCGACGCTATTTTAGGTATAGCCTCTATAAAATATGAAAAGCTAAAGTAACGTTCCATAATAACTCCTTAATTCAACATGCTTATTCTGCGAACATGTCGTATCCTAACCATTTGATTGATAATTCTGATAATGTTCCGTCGTCTATAACAGACTGGAGGGCCTCTTCATAAGCCGCTGCGAATTCTGTCCTGTCGTTGTTTATAAGCTGGCAGAAGTACTGTCTTGTAGCTACTTCATCATCCATACGTACAGGAAGGTTAAGCTCATTCTGAATTTCATCGAATGATGTACGGTAAACAAGGGCCGCGTCAGCGCGTCCGTCGGCTACCATTTTCATTGACTCTGCCTGTGTTACGTCTGACATTTCTATTATTTCCATAGCCTGGTCGGGATGTGCCTCGTTCCATGCCGCCATTTCGCCGTATTCAAAGCGGCTGGGGTCCATAGGTATGCTTTTTCCGCCCATCTGCTCAAAATTGTGTGTCTCCGTATCGGCCTCGGGCACTACAAGGCTGCTGTCCTCGGAGCCTGAATTGATTGAGGGGACAATATATTCTGCTTCTCTTTCAGGTGTTCTTGCAATTCCTCCCGTAAGCATGTCAACATCGCCCGTCTGAAGAGATACGAAAAGTGCCGAGAACTGAAGGTCCTGATACTCGAAAGTATAATCCTCAAGCCTCTCGTCAATTGCGTTCATCATATCAATGTCAAAGCCGATGATATTGTCATCCTCGTCTGTGAAGATAAAGGGCTTCTGTGTCGCCATAGCTCCTATCTTGATAACCTCGGCTTCGCCGCCTGTCTCAGTGTTCTCTGTGTTTTCCTTATTCTCGTTTCCTGTGCTGCCTGATGATGAGCAGCCTGCAAGTGCCAGTGTTGTAAGGCAAAGCCCGCTTACTAAAAGTTTTGTAAATTTCTTCATAAATTCTTCCTCCTAAATTTTAAATATATTAGATTGCCAAGCCTCTCTTTTTTGCTGCTGTCAAAAGCCTTTCAAGAGCCTTAACTAATATGCCTCTTGGCGTACCTATTTCCATCCTTATAAAGCAGCTGCCGCCATGTCCGTAAATGCTTCCCGTATCGGCCAGTATAAGCGCCTCGTCTTTAAGGAAGCCTTGGAGTTCCTCCTCGGACATACCAAAACTGTTTAAATCTATCCAAAGCAGTGTTCCTGCACGGTGCCTGCATATGGTAACCTCAGGGAAATGCTCAGCAAAAAACTCCTTTATTATCCTTTCGTTCTCTGCGGAATATTCCAGCAGAGCCTCTATCCATTCCTTCCCATCCTTGCAGTAGGCCGCCGTAAGGGCTGTATATATAAATGGGTCTATGCTTCCGAAATGGTCTGCGTTCCTTTGTTTTATGTATGCCTCCCTGATTTTTTCATCAGGTATTACCGCATTGGCGTGGCTGGAGCCTGTAAAATTGAAGGCCTTTCCAAGGGATGTTGTGACAATGCAGTGGCCGGCGCCGACCTCGGAATATGGCGTTACCCTGCCTCCGTAGGAATGCTCGGCAAAAATCTCATCGCTGACAACAATTACGTTATGCTTATCTGCCAGCT
>CAUHBX010000054.1 GCA_959604475.1 uncultured Eubacteriales bacterium | reverse complement strand
AATATCTCCCGCCAAATGCGGCTGAAGTTTAACATGTACTCATTAAATTAGGCATTATATTTAAGTATATCTGATTTTAATGGATTAATCCAGTATTTTATAAGCATTTCAGCTGTTGTTTTCACATCTTTTTTATTGACACTGTTCTCGGCGATTATGGGGCATTCTGCTAGGACAGTTTCAGCATCGGTTTTAAATACAAGCCTGCCTACTTCTTCTCCCTGCATAACGGGGGCCTCAAGCATTTCAGGAAGCTTTACTTCCACAAATAGTGATTCTCTTTCTGATTGGTTAAGCGGCAAATTAATAGTTTCGGCTGTATTTACCTTAACGCTCTGCCCATATGAGTTATTCACAGGCAGGCTGTCTATAAAATCTCCCTCCACGCATATATCGTAGTATTTGTAGTTGTCAAAACCGTAGTTAAGTATATTCTTAGTATCCCGCCATTTTCTTTCCTTCCCTACGCTGCCCCAGCCGCTTCCAAGCACAACTGAAACCAGCGTCATGCCGTCTCTTTCGGCGGCTCCGACAAAGCAGTTCCCCGCTTTTCCGGTAAACCCTGTTTTAACACCGATTGCTCCGTCATATTCGTTTAAAAGCCTGTTTTTGTTAATAACCGTATATGTACACCTATCGCTTTTTATTTCTGCCTGTCTTGTATTTATTATTTCCTTAAACTCATCATTTTTTAAGGCATAGCATGCTATTAATGCCATATCATAAGCAGTTGAATGATGCTCACCGCTGTCAAGTCCGTTGGGAGTCTCAAAATCGGTATCTACAGCCCCCAATTCTTTTGCCTTGCTGTCCATCATATCGCAGAAGTCCTCTACACTGCCCCCTACATGTTCTGCAATTGCAACCGCAGCGTCGTTTGAGGACTGAAGCATAAGTGCATACAATAAATCCTTCAGCTTAATCTGCTCCCCTTCTGAAAGCCCCATTCTTGTTTTTGGCTGTACCGCGGCGTTTTTTGAAGCCGTTACAGTCTCTTCAAGCTTTCCGCTTTCTATGGCGAGTATGCATGTCATAATTTTTGTAGTACTGGCATTTGCCAAAGGTTCATAGCCATTATTCTCCCAAAGGACACGTCCGCTTTTTTCGTCCATTAAAACAGCACCCAACGCTTTCACATCAGGTGCCTGTATCTCCTCAGCCTCCGCACTGATTGGGGCAGCGGCAATTATAAATATCATAAGTAAAGCAATTTTTTTCAGCAGCTTCATCGGCATGACTCCCTTCTGCTCTATTATATTTTTACAAAGCGGAAATATAACAAGCTTCTTGGGCTTATGCCAAAAATATTATTCAAACATGCTCATCTGCCCGTCAAGCTCCGGTTCCTTTAATGCCGGCAGGTCAGACATATCCTTAAAGCCAAAGTGTCTTAAAAATTCAGTTGTGGTTCCAAACAAAATAGGCTTTCCTGGAGTATCCATTCTACCCACCTCGCAGGCAAGTCCCTTTTCCACAAGCCTGTTTACCGCATGGTCGCTGTTTACACCTCTGATTTCCTCAATGTCACTTTTTGTTATCGGCTGCTTATAGGCTATAATCGCAAGCGTTTCAAGAAGGGCCGGCGTAAGCCCCTGTTTCTCCCTTCCCTTATAAATCTTTCTTATGGTCTCAAAACATGCCGGGGAGGTGCACATCTGGTACCCCTCGCCCAGTTCAATTATTCTCATTCCCCTGTTTTCATTGGCATAACGCGTTATAAGAGTATTAACAATAGCCTTTGTCGTAGCCTTATCCATTTCTATCATATCAGCCAAGGCAGAGAGAGAAACCTCCTCTCCCGCCACAAAAAGGGCAGCCTCAATGACCGCCTCATAATCATTCATCTTCATATGTATCACCGCTTTCATCGCCGCTGTCATCAAGGTTTTCGCCCGCAGATATAACAATCTCACCAAAGGCGTCGTCCTGCTCTACAGCAGCGCTGTGTCGTCTTATCAGTTCCAGCAGGGCCAAAAAAGTAACCAGTATTTCCTCTTTAGTAGTATCATCAGAAAACATCTCATAAAATTTTACCTTTGGAGTTAGGCGCAGTATGCTTTTTAAAGATACAATTTTTTCATCTATTGTAAAGTTGTCTCGCCTTACGGACCGGAAGCCGCTCCTTACTTTGTCGACCTTCTTTTCCTTGCGTATCATAACGTCACGGAAAGCCCTGTAAAGGTCGTCCATAGTGAGGCCGCTCAAACATTCCTCAACCGAAAGCTCTTCTTTTTTTGTTAGCTCAGGTATTATTACATCAGGCTCCCGATAGTAAACCTTAGAGGCTTCCTCGCTTTTCTGCATAAAAATCTCTGCCGCGCTTTTAAATTTCTTATATTCAATAAGCTTCTGCACAAGGGCCTCTCTTGGGTCCTCCTCCGGTTCATCTGACCGGGGCTTTGGCAGGAGCATACGGCTTTTAATCTCAATGAGGGTTGCGGCCATGACAATGAATTCGCTCATACCCTCCATATCTTTATTTTCTTCACGGCTTATGAACTCAATATATTGGTCCGTTAGGGTTGATATAGGTATATCATATATGTCTATCTCATTTTTCTCTATTAGATGGTACAGCAAATCAAGCGGTCCCGAAAAGCTGTCCAGCCTGACTGTCATTTTATCCATAACATACCGCCTTAAAAGAATAATCCGCCAATTGAAAGATAAAGCAGATTAATTATCCCGCCGAAAATGTTTCCAAGCCCGAGGAAAAGAATAAGGAGGAATACCATCTGTATAATCTTTTCATACTGGATGAACTTAAAATAGCTGTTTGCAGGCATTACAACTGAAAGCACCTTTACACAATCCATAGGAGATACCGGCAGAAGGTTATAGATAACAAAGCAGCAGCAGTAATAAGCAGATTTCATAAAAAACGCAGACAGCAGGTATACGCCTGACGTAAGATTAGCAACCAGCATAAATATAAAGACAAATATAAGGTTCGCGATTGTGGGTGATACAGCTGTAATAAGCGTCCCTTTTTTTCTGTTCTTATAATGCAGCGCACTTGTATTAACGGGCTTTCCCCATCCAAATCCACAGGCCAGCATAAGCAGCATCCCTATCGGCTCAAAATGGTTAATTGGATTAAGGCTCAGCCTGCCCTCCTCCTTCGGAAGCTTGTCGCCAAAAGCAGTTGATACGGCTGCCCTTGTAAACTCATGTATCATCGCGGCTAACATAATAGCCGGTATTCCAAAAAGATAAACTATCAATTGTTCCATACTGACACCTCTTTATTTTGATATTCTGCCCATAAATTACAGACAGCAGTCTGAACTATAATTGTATCAGATATGGTTTATTTAGTAAAGTGCTATAAACTTATCTTAATATTTAAAAAGGCTCCGTAACGGAGCCTTTTTTATTTACATACACCAGCTTTTTATAAGCCTTCCGGCAACCGTCGCCAGCCCTGCCCTTTCAACAGCCTCCGATGTTACTACATCAGCCCTTGCGACCACCTGTCCGTCAAGCGTATAAACCGCCTCTCCCGCCTTAACGCCCTTGTCTATTGGGGCACTCAATGATTCTGTCAACTCATATGTAAGCGTCGGTTCATTTCCGCCCTTTGGGATAAGTGCGTTTATATCAGATGAAACCTCAAGCAGAACCGTTTCATGCTCGCCCCTGCTTACCGGTATCTCTCCCGCACTGTCTCCTGCCTTTGCACCTGAAACAACTGCGTAATTGGCATAACCATAATCAAGAAGCTTTATAGCCTCCGAGAAGCGTGCTTTGTTATCAGGCGCAGCCATTATAACCGCAATAAGTGGCATTCCGTTTTTTTCTGCCGTCGCAGAAAGGCAATACTTTGCGTTTCCGGTGCTTCCGGTTTTAAGCCCGGTTGCCCCATCGTACCATCTGACAAGCTTATTTGTATTTGTAAGCCCAAATTCACTTGAGCCTTTTCTTGTTGTATGCGTAATAGTATCCTGCCATGTTGTGGTGTACTGTGTAATTTCGGGGAAATTGGAAATAAGCTCCCTGGACATAATCGCTATATCCTTAGCGGTAGTCAGATGGCCGTCTGTATCAAGGCCGCAGGCATTTTTAAATGTCGTATTTACCATTCCCAGCTCCTTTGCCCTGGAGTTCATAAGCTCTACAAAGCCTTCCTCACTTCCGCCTATGTATTCGGCCATTGCCACAGCCGCGTCATTTGCCGACGCTATTGCGATGCATTTTGTCATATCTGCGGCAGTCTGTGTTTCCCCTACCTCAAGAAACACCTGTGACCCTCCCATTGAGGCCGCGTGCTCACTGACCGTCACTTTATCGTCCCAGCTAATTTTTCCATTCTTCTGTGCCTCATATATCAGAAGCAGTGTCATTATTTTTGTAATACTTGCCGGCGGAAGCTTCTCCTCACTGTTTTGTTCGTATAGAATATCTCCTGTAGAGGCTTCCATAAGAATTACGCTTTTTGATGCCAGCCCCAGGTCTGCAATATTTTCGTACTGGGCCGCCTGTACGCCTAAGGGAAAACAAAGCGTTGTTAAGGCCAGAATAAGGGCTGTAATTTTTTTTAACCTTTTCATTTTTTCGTCTCCAAAAAAAATTTTCCAATATTAAACTATTCGAATTGTGCAAGCTTAGAACCTCATTACGCTTAAATCAGTATAAACGCTATATAAATTGTTGAAAATATTTAACACCGATATTATAATATATTGACAAACATTCGATAAGGAGTCCTAATTATGAACAAAAGACTGCTTTTAGTATTAAATCCGTATTCAGGACAAAAAAAAGCAAACCGATATATAATAAATATTGTATCTCTGTTTACCGCAGCCGGATACGACTGCACACTGCACGTAACACAGTTTACCGGAGACGCATCCATATATGTGAAAGAGAACGCCTTATCCTATGAGCTTATTGTATGTATTGGAGGCGACGGGACGCTGAATGAGGTTATTACCGGGCTTATCTCCTGCGGGGCCGATATTCCTCTCGGTTATATACCCTCCGGAAGCACAAACGACTTTGCCAACAGCCTCAGCCTTTCTAAAAACGTTATGCAGGCAGCCAGGGATATAATAAAGGGAACACCAAAGCCCTATGACGTAGGCTGCTTTAACGGCAGGTGCTTTTCCTATATCGCTTCATTCGGAGCCTTCACAAAGGCATCCTATGACACTCCCCAGTCCCTGAAAAATGCTATGGAAGGCATTAAAGAGCTTCCGGCTATAAAGCCCGTTCACGCTAAGATAACTGCCAACGGCCAGGTTTACGAGGACGACTATATATTTGGGGCAATCAGCAATTCCACGTCCGTGGCCGGAATACTTACGCTCGACCCTAAGCAGGTTGATATGAGCGACGGACTGCTGGAGGTACTGCTTGTAAAAAATCCCGTAACGCCAATTGAGTTAAGCCATATCGCGCTTTCCTTTACACTAAGGCAGTATGATAATGTGATAGTAAGATTTTTATCAGCGGAAAAAATTGAAATCGAGACCTCCTCATCCGTCAACTGGACCCTTGACGGGGAATATGAGCAGGGAGCTGAAAAAATAGTCGTTGAAAATCTTAAGCACGCTATTAAAATAGTAAAATAAGGAGAAAACAATGTATCCTTTTAAAGAAATTGATATAAATAAGATACCTAATATAAAAATCGGCAATGCCGAGAACCTGGAACATGCGACAGGCTGCACTGTGCTTATCTGTGAAAACGGAATGGCAGCCGGAATTGACGTAAGGGGCGGCGGACCCGCTTCACGCGAAAGCGAGCTTCTTAATCCTTTGGCGACTACAGACATAATACATGCGGTGCTGTTAAGCGGCGGAAGCGCATTTGGCCTTGACGCTGCGGGCGGTGTGATGGAATACCTGTCCGAAAAGGGTATCGGCTTTGCGGTCGGTGACATAAGGGTGCCGCTTGTCTGCCAGTCATGTATATTCGACCTGGCCTTTGTATCGGATAAAGTAAAGCCTGACAAGGAAATGGCAAAGCAAGCATGTATAAATGCAGAAATCAATAATCCCAGCCAGGGAAATACGGGCGCCGGTACAGGCGCGACTGTCGGAAAATTTTACGGTTTTGACCGTGTAATGAATTCCGGGCTGGGCATTTACGCAGTACAGCTAGGCGACCTTATGGTAGGCGCTGTTGTCGCAGTAAATGCTATGGGTGACGTTTATGATTTTGAAACAAACACGATAATTGCAGGAGCCAGAACAGAGGACGGAAAAAGCTTTGCAGACAGTGAAATGGCTGTATATGAGACATATCTTAAATCACCTCTGTATACTGTGCCAAACGCAAATACCACCATCGGCGCGGTTATAACAAACGGCAAATTTGACAAAGCCAAACTTAATAAAATAGCATCAATGGCGCAAAACGGCCTTGCACGCTCCATAAGGCCGGTGCATACAATGTCAGACGGCGATACGGTTTATGCCCTCTCCGTCGGAAATATAGATGCTGACGTAAATGTCGCAGGTACGCTTGCCTCACATGTAATAGCCTGTGCCATAAGAAACGCCGGTTTGAACAGCGGAAGCTTCCACGGTA
>CAUHBX010000053.1 GCA_959604475.1 uncultured Eubacteriales bacterium | reverse complement strand
CCATACGAAAATCGTTTTGTCTGTTACGGCGTTTCTCGTCTTGGGCGGGGCAGTAATGTTTTATATATTTGAAAAGGATAACCTGTTTGCCGATATGAGCATGAAGGGAAAGGTATTGTCCGCCCTTTTCAGCTCGGTAACCGCCAGAACGGCCGGTTTTAATACGGTCGACACCGCCGCACTCACATCAAGCAGTAAGCTGCTGACTATAATGCTTATGTTTATTGGCGGAAGCCCCGGCTCCACAGCCGGCGGAATTAAGACCACAACTGTTGCCATAATGATATTTTATATGTGGAGCAGCCTGCGCGGCGGCAGCGACTGCAATATTTTTAAAAGGCGTGTCAGCGACAACACCGTTAAAAAGGCAGGAGTTATAATAAGCATAAACCTTATGCTTGGACTGCTGGGAACGCTTGCCGTATGCCATCTGCAAAGCGGCGCGCCCATAAGCGACGTGCTTTTTGAGATTTATTCGGCCATAGGCACCGTCGGAATGTCAACCGGTATAACAAGGGAGCTTACAAACGCTTCCAGAATTATAGTGGCGCTTATGATGTACTGCGGACGTGTCGGCAGTATGACGTTTGCGCTGGCCTTTACAGAAAAGAAAGTGGCGGCCCATATATCGCTGCCCGAGGAAAAAATAACCGTAGGTTAAAAGGTGGAGGAATTATGAAATCTGTATTAATGATAGGAATGGGACGCTTCGGCCACCATTTGTGTCAAAACATGGTTAAGCTGGGCAATGAGGTAATGGTAATTGACGACGATGAAAAATCCGTTGAAGATTTGGCTCCCATAGCCACAAGCGTACTGATAGGGGACTGTACAAATCCCGAAGTACTTAAAAGCGTAGGTGTTGGAAATTATGATATATGCTTTGTATGCATCGGCTCCAATTTCCAGAGCAGCCTTGAGATAACAAGCCTGCTTAAGGAGCTTGGCGCAAAATATGTCGTAAGCAAGGCAAGCCGTGATATACAAAGAAAATTTCTTCTTAGAAACGGCGCTGACGAGGTTGTTTATCCAGACAGGGATATTGCCGAAAAGGCCGCAAAAAGATTTTCCGCGAACAATGTATTCGACTATATCGGCCTTACGGACAACTATTCCGTATATGAAATTCCGCCCCTTGAAAAGTGGACCGGCAAATCGATTATTGATTCAAACATAAGACCCAAGTATAACATCAGCATTCTCGGGGTTAAGCATAAGGACGGCGGAGTTACAATGCTCCCCCCTGCCAACTATACAATCAGAAGCGACGACCATCTTATGGTTATAGGAAGCTCGGAAAATGTCCAGAAGCTGCTCAAACTGCTTTAATGATATGATTTTTAAAATAGTTGTTGCCGATTTATATTATTTGTGTTAAAATGTCAGAAGTAGTTTTATGCGGAATATTAGGAGGTATATATAAATGTTAACTACAGTATTAACTGTTATATTAGCGGTAGTCGGAGTAATTTTATGTGTATTGGTGCTTTTGCAGTCTAACCGTCAGGCGGGTCTGGGCGCTGTCAGCGCGGCTTCAACATCATCAGACTCATACTGGAGCAAAAATAAGGGAAGTTCACTGGAAGGCAGTCTCTCAAGGCTTACAAAAATCCTTGGCGCTGCTTTTATGATACTTGCACTTGTTATCAGCTTTATTTGATAATATATGGCCGGCATATTGCCGGCCTTTATTTTGTTTAAAAAACGATTTATAGGAGAAAAATAAACAGGAGGTGTTTTTATGGAATTAGAAGAAAGAAAAAACCGTATTAGGGATTATATAAACAGCAATGAGTATATACCGCTTAAAAGGCATGAGCTGGCGCTTATGCTTGACGTGCCCGCACAGGATATGCAGCATTTCAACGATATTATTGACGCCCTTACAGCCGAGGGCAGCGCCGTTGAAACAAAAAAAGGCAAAATAATGGCCGCTGAAAAGCTGAACATTTATCCCGGAGTATTTACAGGAAACGCTAAAGGCTTCGGCTTTGTGCGTGTCGAGGGCATGGAAAACGACATTTTTATCCCCTCTGACGCGACAAACGGCGCCATGAACAAAGACAAGGTGCTTATTAAGGTCAAGGAGAGCGCCCGCGACGGATTCAGGGCCGAGGGAGAAGTTCTTAAAATAACCGAAAGAGGTATGGCTGAAATAGTCGGAACCTTTGACGCTGTAAAAAATTACGGCTTTGTAATACCGGACGATAAAAAAATAGGCAGGGATATATTCATTCCCGAAGGACGCACAAGGGGCGCAGTAAGCGGACACAAGGTGGCGGTTAAAATAACAAAGCGCGCAACCGAAAAGGCCAACGCCGAAGGTATTGTAACCGAGATAATCGGGCATATAAACGACCCCGGCGTAGACATACTGTCAATAATCAAGCAGTTTGAGCTGCCTGGAGAATTTCCCGACGACGTTAAAAAGCAGATTGATAAAATAGACCCCGATAAAATAGACGAAAAATTATTAACAGGACGCGAGGACTACAGAAGTGTGCAGACCGTAACGATAGACGGCGACGACTCCAAGGATTTTGACGACGCAGTTTCCGTTAAAAGGCTGGACAACGGCGGATACGAGCTTGGGGTGCATATAGCCGATGTTACCGAATATGTTACCGAGGGCTCCCCTCTTGACAAAGAAGCGCTTAAAAGGGCCACAAGCATATACCTGGTTGACAGGGTTATACCAATGCTGCCCCATAAGCTGTCAAACGGAATATGCTCCCTTAACCCGCATGTGGACCGTCTTGCGTTAAGCTGTATAATGAATATAAACGATAAGGGCGATGTTGTAAGCCATAAAATTGTGAAAAGCGTAATAAATTCCGACAGAAGAATGACCTACAGGATTGTAAATGACATACTGGAAAACGAAAATTCTGAGTTTAAGGGCGAATACTCGGATTTGCTTGATATGTTCGGCACAATGCTGGAGCTTAGAAACATTTTATCAGCTAAAAGGAAGAAGAGAGGCTCAGTAAACTTCGACCTTCCCGAATGCGAAATAGTATTAAACGACAAGGGCGAGCCAATAGACATCAAGCCCCACGAAAGGAATACGGCCACAAGCATAATTGAGGAATTTATGCTTATCTGCAATGAAACCGTTGCGGAGGACTATTTCTGGCAGGAGCTGCCCTTTGTATACAGGAACCATGAGGCCCCTAACGAGGAAAAAATAAAAAGCCTTGCGCAGTTCATCTACAATTTCGGCTATCATTTTAAAGGAAAGCTGGATGATGAAATCCATCCGAAGGCAATTGCCGACCTTTTGGAAAGCGTAAGCGGAAAGCCTGAGGAGCATATAATAAGCAGGGTTGTGCTTAGAAGCATGAAGCAGGCCAAATACATGCCTGATAACCTTGGGCATTTCGGCCTGGCCGCAAAATACTACTGCCACTTTACCTCACCGATAAGGCGTTACCCCGATTTGCAGATACACCGTATTATTAAGGAAAACATCGACGGAAAACTGGACGAAAAACGTATACGGCACTACGGCAATATACTTACGGAAGTATCAGAGCAAAGCTCAAAACGCGAAAGGCTGGCAGAGGAGGCCGAACGTGAGACAGACAAGCTGAAGCAGGTACAGTATATGACCAAGCATATAGGCGAGACCTTTACAGGAATCATATCCGGCGTAACGGGCTGGGGGATATTTGTAGAGCTTCCCAACACAGTTGAGGGCCTGATTGCATTAAATACCCTTGACGACGACTACTATGTTTACGACGAACAGCGAATGTGCGTTACAGGCGAGCATACCGGAAAAAAATACAGCCTGGGGGACAAGGTTAAGGTAATGGCCGATAAAGCGGACGTGGCTATGAGAACCATAGACTTTATTCTCTGCGATTAAAACAGTTGACAATATATTTTTAGCGTGTTAGAATGGTTAAGCTAAATTAATTAATTATGCTTAACCATTTTTTATTTTTTGGGGTGAATATTTTGATAAAGGAAATCTTGGATAAATATTACTACAGCGTTACCATAAGCGAACTGCAGATGACAAACAACAGGCTGCTGTCACCGGATATAACCTATAACAGCCAGCTATATCTTGATATTATACATTACACTGAAAACTGCACGGCCTCGCTCCTTGCAAAAATGCTGAACATATCAAAGCCTGCGGTGACGTCTAAAATAAACGAGCTTATGGCGCTGGGCCTTGTAAAAAAGGTGCAGAGCACAAGCGACAAACGCGTATACTACCTTAAAACCACGGATGAGGTATCCCACTCATATACAGCCTACGACCGGGCCATTGACAGGGCCACTGCCGAAATTGCCAAATCCTTTTCCCAGGAGGAAATTGAGGCATTCTGTAAAATACTGAACAAACTGACTGACATATATATTGGAGAAATAGAAAATGGAAACAAATCTGATTAAAAATATAAGCTTTAAAAGTATAATGAAATTTACTATGCCGACCATTATTATGATGGTATTCATGTCTGTGTACCAGATGGTTGACGGAGTATTTATATCTAACATAATAGGCACTGACGCCCTGTCGGCCGTAAACATTGTGTTTCCCGTTATCAGTGTAATAATAGGTATAGCCATAATGCTTGGCACCGGAGGAAGCGCTGTTATAGCCAAAAACATGGGTGAGGGAAAGCATGAAAAGGCCAAGAGGCAGTTTACGCTGATTACCATAACTGGAATAGTTATCGGTCTGGCTATGGCCGTTTTTGGTATTATTTTTATGGACAAAATAGTACTCCTTCTCGGCGCCGACGACAAGCTGTACGCCTACTGCGTAGACTATCTTACTATACTTACTCTCTCTACGCCCCTTGCTATTTTGCAGATGCTGTTCAGCTGCTTCTTTCCCGCTGCCGGGAAGCCTAATCTTGGGCTTTTCATCGTTGTGGCGGGAGGAGTAGCCAACATATTTTTTGACTATCTGTTTATGGCAGTTGTCGGTATGGGCATTAAGGGCGCCGCATACGGAACGGTTATCGGCTACGCTATTCCAGCCGTATTCGGTCTAATATATTTCGCTGTTTCAAAAAAAGGGCTTTTGAGCTTCAAAAAGCCCAAGTGGGACGGCAGAATGCTCTTTAACGTATGCATAAACGGTTCATCGGAAATGGTTACAAATCTCGCAAACGGAGTGACTACCTTTCTGTTTAACTTTACAATGATGAAATTTTTGGGCGCAGACGGAGTTGCCTCAATAACCGTGGCGTTATACGCCCAGTTTCTGCTTACCTCCGTATATCTGGGCTATTCCAGCGGTATAGCGCCTGTAATAAGCTACAATTACGGAAGACAGGATATACCCGCGCTGAAGCATATAATTAAGGTCAGCCTGTTCTTTATCGGAGCAAATTCTATTTTATGGTTTGTTCTCAGCAATGTATTCAAGCTGCCCTTAATAGGCATTTTCGCGAAATCCGGCACCAACGTATGGCAGATTGTAAACGAGGGCTGGGCTAAGTTTGCCATAACCTTTCTTTTAACCGGCTTTAATATTTTCGCGTCGTCTATGTTTACGGCATTTTCCGACGGAAAAATATCCGCGCTGATTTCCTTCCTCCGTACCTTTGGATTTTTGGCGGCCTGTATACTGCTGCTGCCAAGCCTGATAGGAATAAATGGGATATGGCTTTCCGTACCCGCTGCGGAGCTTATGACGCTGGTTATTTCGGCGGTATGCTTTGTGAAGGGAAAAAAGAGATATAAATATTAATATAAAAACGCACCGTTTTAAACGGTGCGTTTTTTCTTACTGTTATTTGCATATTTCAGCCGCAACCCAGCCCTTAGTTGCATTGGGTGCTCCGCTTTCCCTTTTATTCTTCAATTTTTACTTCCTGTTCCACTACAGCTATCCCAAGCTCGTCCAGCTGCTTCTGGTCTACAATGTTAGGCGCGTCGGTCATAGGGCACGAAGCGTCCTTTACCTTAGGGAACGCTATAACGTCCCTTATGCTTGTGGCGCCTGTCATAAGCATTATTATACGGTCAAAGCCAAATGCAAGGCCGCCGTGGGGAGGAACGCCGTATTTGAACGCGTCAAGAAGGAAGCCGAACCTCTCCTGTGAAGCCTCGGGCGTAAAGCCCAGAAGCGAAAATATTTTCTGCTGTACATCCCTTCTGTGGATACGGATGCTGCCGCCGCCAAGCTCAAAGCCGTTAAGAACCATATCGTATGCCTTGGCTCTAACCTTTGAAGGGTCTGTGTCAAGCAGCGGAAGGTCCTCATCCATAGGGGACGTGAACGGATGGTGCTCCGCAACATATCTCTGTTCTTCCTCGTCATACTCAAACATAGGGAACTCCGTCACCCAAAGGAACCTGTAATCATCGGGCCTTGTAAGCTCCTGTCTTCTTGCAATCTCACATCTGAGCGCTCCGAGGGAGTCAAAAACAACCTTATTCTGGTCAGCGCATATAAGTATAAGGTCTCCGGGCTTACCGTTCATTGCGTCAACAATCTCCTGAAGCTTTTCGGGAGTAAAGAATTTGGCTATCTGCGATTTCAGTGTGCCGTCATTGTTTACAACAATCCATGCAAGTCCCTTCGCCCTGTAGGTCTTAACAAATTCCACAAGTGAGTCTATCTGTTTTCTTGGATAGTTTCCGCAGC
>CAUHBX010000052.1 GCA_959604475.1 uncultured Eubacteriales bacterium | reverse complement strand
AGAAGAGCAGAGCGGCCGACGGCCGCCATAGGAAGAATGAGAGCGGATTTTGTTCAGATATAAAAGAAACGGCCAAATCACAATAATTACCTAAATGCTGTGTTTTTGCCTGTGCTTTTTTGATGAATAAAACCCCTCTAAATTTTCCTCTGCTCCCTTCAGCAAGACCGGGCTTTTTATATTTATTTATAGCTTGGAACAACTTTTAGTTGGGGAATACAATTTTTAGTTGTAAAGGATGGTGTTTCAAATGAAAATTGCAGAAATTAAAACTTATCCGCTTATGTACATGAAGGAATCTCCTAAAATACCCAGGACATTTCTTCTTTGTAAAATAACAACCGACGACGGGCTTGTGGGCTGGGGAGAGGCAAGCTCGGCGTACGGTCATTCTTATCCTCTTGTTGTCAAAGAAATCATCGACCACACTCTCTCCAGACTTGTTATAGGAGAGGATCCCCGGGATATCGAAAGACTTGTGTCTAAAATGCGCACATGGATATGGGGATACCTCGGCCCTGTGGGAGTTTCAAATCAGGCTATTGCCGCCGTTGAAATTGCCATGTGGGATATTGCCGGAAAGGCAGCAGGACAGCCGGTGTATAAGCTGCTTGGAGCCTTTAGGGATGAAATTGAGATTTACGGGACGGGCTGTACAAATTTTGACGTTGATTATGAATGGCACAGAGAGTTTTTCAGGCCATTGCTTGAGGCGGGATTTAAAGGGGTAAAATGCCGTGTAGGAAAAAGCAAGGACTGGGACGAGGACTTTGTAGCCAACATCCGAGAGTTTATAGGCGACAACAAAAAGTTGTTTATTGACGCATATATGACCTATACCCCGGAGACTGCATTTGAGATGGCGGGAAGATTTGCTCAATATAAGCCTTATTTCTTTGAGGAGCCTATATCTCAATATGACCTTGAATCACTGGAGAAAATATCTAAAGAGTCCCCTGTTCCTATTGCACTGGGAGAACGTGTAACATCTCTTTATGAGTTCAAAAACCTTAGGGAGAAGCATATAGGCCAAATATGGCAGCCGGATGCATGCATAGCCGGAGGGATATCTGAGGCAAAAAAAATATGCGCTTTAGGCGAGGCATACAGCATAGAATGTATACCCCATATAGGAGGTATAACCGCTGTAGGTATTGCTGCAAACTTAAATCTTGCGCTTTCATGCAGAAATGTTAAACAGCTCGAGGTTGACGGCGCTATGCTCCAGCCAATGAGGGACGATATAATTGAGGATGATATATTCAATATTGCCAGAATCAGGGATGGAATGTTAAGGCCGTCGGGAAGGCCCGGACTTGGAATAGAGATAAAGGAAGATGTGCTTAAGGATTTTAAATATGAGAGAGGTCCTGTTTATCCGGACTTCTATCCGCAGTACGGTTCAGGAATACTCTAAAAATTTTTTATTAAACCAAAACAATATTTTGTGCCGATAAATAAGGGATTTTGTATTGACAAAAATATTTATGTAAAATATAATATTTGTAACTTTTATAAATGAGTAATTTGTGATATAATAAAATATTACGCATTTTTATAAAGGGCTATGAGTCGGTTAGATGACAATGACGTCGTTGCTTTTAAGTAACGGCGTTTTTTGCAGGTTAGACACCGTTAATTATTGTGTCAAAGGGGCGCAATGAGGATATAGAAAGGGAGGATAAAATGAAAAGGAATTTAAAGAAACTGCTTGCAATGGCACTATCTGCAACAATGGTACTTTCAGTGGCTGCATGTTCCAGCTCTACAAAGGAGGAGCCTGCGGACAAGGAACAGACAGAAGAAAGCGGAGCAAAATCTGACATCAAAATCGGTCTGATTACAACAGTCGGAGGACTCGGCGACAGCTCAATCGGTGACGAGGGTTATAACGGAGTTAAAAATGCGTCTGAAGTATTGGGTTTTGAATTTGATTATTCGGAGCCTATGACAACACAGGACCTTGAAGCTCTTATAATTGAGTATTCAGAATCAGGCGAATATGACCTCATTGTTACGCTTGGCAACGAGTCACTTGAACCTGTTCAGTCAGAACAGCCAAACTATCCTGACCAGAAATATCTTGTATACGATATTGAGGCAGAGCATGAGAATGTTATTACAGAGTGGTTCTCAAAGGACGAAATCGGTTTCATGGCAGGCTGCTTTATAGCACTGATGGAGCCTTACGGACAGCTTACTATTAACGGTGAAACAAAAACTTGGGAACCTGGTAATAAATTTGGACTTATAATCGGAGGAGAGTATCCTTCAACTGTTTCTGCTATTACAGGTGCAGCGGCTGGCATTAAATATATTGACCCCGAGAACGAGTATTTATACGCAATAGTAGGCGACTGGAAGGACCAGGCTAAGAATAAAGAGCTTGCACTTTCAATGTACGACCAGGGAGCGCACTTTATTTTCCATAACGCAGGCGGCGGATGCAACGGAATACTTGAGGCTGCCAAGGAAAGAGACGGTTTCTTTGTTGGTTATGACGGAAACCAGAACAACTTAGACCCTACACATGTAGTTGCTTCTTCAATAAAATGCAACAGCGACGTTATTCTTCGTGTGCTTACGCAGTTTGTTGAAACAGGAGAGCTGGCATGGGGAACAGCTGAGGAAAACGGATACGCAAACGGCGGTATCGACTTTGTATATCAGGACGGGCTTGAGGTTCCTGACGAAGTATCGGCTGCTATGGAAGCAATAAAAGAAAAATTGAAAGCCGGAGAAATAACACCTCCTTCAACATGGGAAGACGTTGAAACATTCACAGCGGTATACGAAGGCTGATAAATATGAGATCACACAGATGTCATAGGGGTTCAACCTCTATGACATTTGTTTTAAGGAGGCCAGACAGGTGGAAAATAACATTATTGAAATGAAAAATATCTGCATATCCTTCGGAGACCTCATGGCCAATAAAAACGTAGACTTTTCGGTTAAAGAGGGAGAGATAATGGCGCTGCTGGGGGAAAACGGAGCCGGAAAGTCAACCCTTATGAAAATTCTTTACGGCCTGTATGCGAGGGACAAGGGCGAAATAACGGTGGACGGCAAAAAAATGCCGCATAAATATTCGCCTATGGATATGATTAATCTCGGTATTTCAATGGTTCCGCAGCAGTTTATGCTTGTAGACGCCTTCACGGTTGCAGAAAATATAATTCTGGGCAAGGAGAAGGTTGTAGGAAAATTTGTATTTAACAAAAAGAAGGCTGAGCAGCTGGTTGCGGACCTCTGCGAGGAATTTGACATACGCCTTAACCCCTCCGATACTGTAGCTTCGCTTTCGCTTGGGGAAAAGCAGAAGATAGAAATACTTAAGGCACTATATAGAGGCGGAAGGGTAATAATACTTGACGAGCCGACAACAATACTAACCCCGCAGGAGGTTTCAGAACTTTTTTCACTTTTAAAATCCCTGAAGGAAAAGGGGATATCGGTAATTTTAATCGCACATAAGCTTCAGGAGGTTATGGACGTTACTGACAGAATTACAGTTATGAGGCTTGGCGAAAAAGTGGCGGTAGTCAATACTGCCCAGACAAACATTAACGAGCTTGCGGAAACTATGGTAGGCAGAAGGCTAAACAGCGTTTGTGTGGATTTCAAGGAGGAGCATGATGCACCGCTTATCAAATTTGTAGACGTTTCTACAAAAAAGCAGGGAGAAAGATGCCCTCTTAATAATTTCAATCTGGAGCTTTATCCGTCAAGGGTTGTCGGAATTGCCGGAATAGACGGCAACGGACAGACTGAGCTTGTAGAGGTAATGGCAGGCATAAAGCAGATTAAAAGCGGCTCTATAATAATTGACGGCAAGGAAATCAAGGACAATTCCCATGCCGCTATGAAAGAACAGGGAATCGGGATTATTCCCGAGGACAGAAGGGAACAAGGCTTGGTGCTGGACCTTTCTATTAAGGACAATATTATTATTGGACGAAGAAAGGACAAGGAGTTTGTCAATAAGGGCATATTTAAAAAGCGTGATGTTAATGCCTATGCCGATGAGCTTATAAAGGAATTTGACGTGCGTCCGCCTAAAAGGGATGTTATCTGCCGTTTTGTTTCGGGAGGAAACCAGCAGAAAATAGTACTCGCCAGAGAACTGAGCAGGCCGGGACTTAAAACAATCGTCGCGTCACAGCCTATAAGGGGCCTTGACATAGGCGCAATAGAGTTTACCCACAGAACCCTCTTAAGATTTCGTGAGGAAGGGAAGGCAGTACTTCTTATTTCCAGTGATTTGGATGAGATAATGGAGCTCAGCGACTATATAGCGGTATTGTCTGAAGGGGAAATTGTTGCCTTTAAGCCCAGAAACCAGTTCACAGTCGAAGAAATAGGCCTGTATATGGGCGGAGAAAAAGCTGAGGAAAGGAGGGACGCCATATGAAAGATAATATGAAGTTTAAAAAGTTTATAGGCGACGCCGGAAGAATTGTGGCGGCATTCCTTATAGCCCTTATAATAGGCGGAATTTTCCTCGCCTTTTTAGGACAGTCGCCGATTGAGGCGTATATAGTTATTTTCTCCAAGGCTATAGACGGTTTTGACCAGGTGCTTAGGCGTATGACCCCGCTTATGCTGACGGGACTTGCGGTTGCTATCCCCCTTAAAACAGGAATGTTAAATATGGGCGGAGAAGGTCAGATTGCAGTCGGTGCACTTATTGGTGCGCTTGTTGGCGCATATGTGCCGCTGCCGGGCATTATTCATCCTATAGTATGTATGATAGCCGCGGCGATAGGCGGCGGAATTGCGGCGCTTATTCCGGCATTTCTTAAGGTTAAGTTTGGCTCGGGAGAGGTTGTAACTTCTATCATGCTTAACTACGTTATTATGTATATCATTAAATATCTTACAATGTATCCTCTGAGAGCATCCAACAACATGCCCCAGACAGCAGACATTTTAGACTCAGCCGTTTTGGCAAGGCCTGTTCAGGGACAGCAGTGGGCGCTTGGGCTTTTCGTAGCGCTTGGTATTTGTTTCCTTATGCAGTTTTTCCTTGAAAAAACCAATAAGGGACTGGAGCTTAAAAGCGCCGGATTAAGCCCCCTTACATCAAAATATCAGGGAATTAATATAAGGACGCTTTCTCTGCTTGGCATGGTTATAGGCGGTGCTCTGGCAGGCGTCGGCGGAACTCTTGAGGTCCTCGGCGGAAAATACGCATATTTGGACGGATACTTTGATAACTACGGATGGGATGGAGTTGCTATTTGTTATATGGCAAAGGGAAACCCCATTGTTGTTATACTCACGTCATTTATCATTTCTGTAATAAGGGTAGGTTCGGCGGCACTGGACAGAAAAACGAATATATCTGTATTCTTTTCAATCGCCCTTTACGGAGTTATTATCATTCTTCTTGTTTCACCCCATCTTATTCAGATTATTATTGACTTCTTCAAAAAGAGATTTGCTCCAAAAGAAGCGGCAAAGGAGGAAGCGTAAATGGCAATATCGACTTTATTATCAAGTTCGCTTAGAATGATGACTCCTCTGCTTTTCGCAGCTTTAGGCGTTCTCGTAACCTCAAAAGCCGGAGTTGTTAATATGGGCATGGAGGGCAATATGCTCTTTGGCGCGTTCATTTCGGTCTATTTTACATACGTCACCGGAAACCCATTGGTCGGACAGATAGCGGCGCTTATGTTTGGCATGATATACGGACTTGTAATGTCCTTTTTCATAATAATATGTAAGGCAAATCATACCGTGTGCGGACTCGGTCTTAACTTTGTAGCCCAGGGTGCGACCACCGTTTTGCTGGGTACCGTATGGAACACCTCCGGAATTTCTCCTGCAGTTGCAAAATTCCCTTCATTTACAATGGGGCCTTTAGGACTGCAGTCCTATAATATAATTGTTGTGCTTATGCTTTGCGCACTTGTCTGGTATGGAATGGGAAGGACAAACTTTGGACTCAGAATGCGCTCGGTTGGTGAAAATCCCGCGGCGGCCGACTCGGTAGGAATATCTGTAGGAAGATACCAGCTTATGGCTATGATTATTGCTGGGGCTTTAGGAGGCCTTGCAGGTTCGGAGCTTGCCATAGGACAGACAGGTTCCTTTGCTAAGCTTATGACCTCATCAAAGGGCTTCCTATCCTATTCGGCTGTTATTTTCGGCGGTTACGGAGTTATAGGAACAATTCTTACAACCTTTGTTCTGGGTTTTTTGGACGCGTTCCAGATGAGGGCACAGACTGTATTCAATATTCCCGGACAGCTTCTTCTTATGCTTCCTTACCTGTTCACGCTTATAGCGCTTATAGGTGTGGGCAATGTCAAGAAGCCTGCGGCTATGGGCAAAATTTATGAACGAGGAAAATTCTGATATTTTACGGGAGGCAGATAATCTATGAATGCTATCGACAATATAAAATACTTATTAAGCCCTAAAACAATTGCAATACTTGGGTGTTCGGAAACAAATCCGGGCGGCGCAACGCTTAAAAATCTTCTTAATTTGGGCTACAAAGGGGAAATTTATCCCGTACATCCTAAAAAAGAAGAGGTAATGGGGATAAAATGCTACAAATCCCTTGAGGCTATAGGCAGAGAGGTTGACTGCTGTGTCGTATCCCTCAGAGCCTCGCTTATACCGCAGACAATAGAAGACATGAAAAAATGCGGT
>CAUHBX010000051.1 GCA_959604475.1 uncultured Eubacteriales bacterium | reverse complement strand
CATACCATATACATGATTGGATTGACACAAAGGTTTCTGTACATGAGAAAAACAGCGACGGTTCTTGTGATACAAAATATTGTTACGCTAAAAAATGTACTATTTGTGATAAATATAAGATTGGGGAAGAATATAAATCAGTACATTATGCAAAATGTCCACATTAATTAAATTTCTAAATTTATATTGACAAAATTCGGCAAATAATTTATAGTACAAATATACCTGGTATGTTTGTACTATATTTGTTTTCGGCCGTCGACTAATAAATTTAACCGGATAACAAAGATGGATATAAATTTCTTGGTACAGATACTGAAGAGTAACGAAGTTGTTAATATGAAAGGAGAGATTTTATGAAAAAATTTGTGGCTTTAGCATTATTAACAGCTATGTCGTTGGGAATTTCGAGCACAATTTTTGCGTCAGAGCAATATTTTCCTAAAACATCAGAAATGACAGCACAAGAAATCAAAATAAAGAAAGAACAAGTAAGAGTACCTGACACTATCAGCAGTGCAATAGGTAACTATGTAAAGTCAGAAGATGATATTTGGTCAGTAATTGCAAATAATCTTGATGGTGATGAGTATGGTGGAATGTATGTTTTGGATGGAATACTGCATATAAAAACAGTAGGTTCTGAGAGTGTGATTGAAGATAAGATTAATGAAATACTAGCATATGTTCCACGAAAATTAAGAACTTCTACCAATAATATTATTATAGAAACTGATGCTCTATATACTATAGCAGAATTGGAAGATGCCATTGATAAATTGTGGACGGCATGTGATGATGGGTTACTGGATATAGTTGGAATGGGAACACTAGATGATATGAATGGTATTCTAGTTGAAGCGCCCGAATGGACTAATGAAAAGAAAAGACTTGTTTCAGATATAACAAGCTTTGACTTTGATCATATAGACTTCAAAGTAAATGATGGTGATTTTAGGGATTTGGCTGGATATGATATAGGAACACCCGGTATTACTATTGAAAATGATATGAGTGGCAGTAGATATTCATTGGGGGTAGGAGTATATTATGAAATAAATGGTGATACAACTGGAGAATATGGATGGATAACTGCAGGGCATGGTTGTGCAGATGGTGACCACTTTTATCTTGAACGAAATTATATGGGGCTTGTAGACTTTATAAATATAGGTGTCATCGGAAGCAATAAATATGCGTACGCAGATGTTGCAGCCATATATAGACCAGAAATTGATTCGGAGGTTATATATACTAATAAGACATCTAATGGTAAATATATAGTTAAAACTTCAACAGCAATTAAAGGGGATTCTGTATGCGTACTTGGTGGAAAATCAGGAATAATTAATGGAGAGATTATAAGTGCAAACTATACTTGCAAGTGGACAGGAGGACAAGGAACTTATAAAAAAATGATAAAAACGGATATACAATCAAAGGCAGGTGACAGTGGAGCTCCTTTGGTTAGAATTAAAAATAATGGAGATTATGAATTATTAGGAATACTAAAAGGAGTTGAGAGTGATAATGAAGCCATTTTTACGTCATGGGACTCAATCGAATCACGTTTAATTTATAGTGAAAAAAGAATGGTTCCAATAGAAATGTGGTTATGGCCTTGACATTAATTGCTTCTTCCATGAGCAAATAAATATTTATATTTATTTTTAGCAGTTGTTAAATGACTTCGGATATGAGATTATTATATCGGAAGTCATACTTTTAAAAGGAGAATGTTATGATAAAAAGAATCTATATATTTATTACATTCGTTACACTTATCTTGTCAGCAAGTGTAACAGCCTTTGCCTCCAGTTGGTTTGACGAGGCTTTTGATTACTGCTTAGAACACAATATAGTGCCATATGACAGTTATAAAACCGACGGTAATATGTCAAGAGGAGAGGCGGCCAACTTGTTGAACAATGCAATGAGAAGGTTTTATTATAATAGATACTATCCGCCAAATCCATTTTCTGACTTAAATAATGCTGGGGATTTATATGTTAACTCAATGGTGAACATGTACTATGAGGGTGTTTTTAAGGGCGGTTATAACGAAAATGGAAAACTTGTTTCAATGAAAGACGAATACGTCACAAGGGAGCAGACTGCTGCCCTGCTGGTAAGAACCTTTGGGCTGGAAGCGGCTGATGCGGATATAAATTTTATTGACTCTGATACGATTTCCAACTATGCAATAAAGGATATAAAGACCTGTGTAAAGCTTGGAATTATTTCAGGATATGAGGACGGAAGCTTTAGGCCGCAAAATCCTGTTTCAAAGATGGAGTTTATAAATATGATTTATAGGGCTGATGCTGTTGCAGACGCCGGTAATAAATGTATTCAGGCTGTTTCATTTATATCGGGAGATATGCTTACAGACGATGTCAAGATAACAATTACAAATGAAGGAAAGATAAAATACGGAGATACCATATACCTTGAGTTTCAAAATGTGAGTGACCAGACATATACATATAATCCAAGTGATTTTCAGATTGAAAAAGAGTTAGACGGACAGTGGATTGTACAAAGGTTTGGCTTAAATACTGATACTAGTGGATGGATATTAAAACCTCATTCCAAGAGAACGTGTAATGTTAAGCTCTATAACGATAAGAATAATTTAAGCGAAGGAAAATATAGAATGGTATATATTATAGAGGAGGATGGCGATTATACTGTATGGGCACAACCGGGTAAGCCTCCAAAATACAGTTTCGTTGAAATCTTTTTACATGGTGATTAAAGGGTATTTCAAAAATAGTTTGAAATTTATTAATACGGCCAGTTGGATAACTGGCCGTATGTTTTTTTTGAAATAATTAAAGTCTACAATTTTCTTAATTCTTTTCCAAAATATTGAATGTAGATAACAGATATGAGAAAATAATTTATAGAGTTAAATACACTGTAAAAAGGTTGAATGGACAAACATTTTCTAAGACTGAAAATAATAGGGAGGTCAATACATGAACGTGATTATTATACTTCTAGCTATTTACGTCCCTTTTTCAAGGCCTCTAATTTTGGCATGGGCGCTGTATTCATTTACTATGGAAATAAGCTGCTACTTCAAGGTCAGTCAGGATGCAAAAGAATATAAATTCACTGATAAGTTTAAAAAAGCAAACATTATTGCTATGCTTATACTGGCTGCACTGCTGATATATACGCTTTATGCTTTTGATATTTCAATTAAAGCTTTTGAAACGATTTTTATCGTCCTTTGCGCTATTATAGTATTTTGTTCTGTATTTATGAAAAGCAAGGTTTCAGAATACGGCTTTTCTATTGAAGGGGTAGGCTCCTGCTCTTGGGACGGGATAGAAGAAATTATTGTGTATAGGGACTGTGTTTATATACACTGGAAAAATAAATATGTGCCATTTAAGCTTTGCGGTAAAACAAAGCTCAGGCTGTCAACGGATGACTCTAAAAATCTGACGGAGGCGCTGGCTGAAGGCATTAAGAAAAATTCCATACTGCTGATTGATTTAAGCTGAAAAATCCCCGGGTATAAAGTCCGGGGATTGATTTTTACAGCTCCCCCTTTATAATTGAGCAGAAGTTCTTAACAATCCTTGCGGTAAAACCCCAGATTACATTTCCGTTGTAAAAGTAAAACAGCTCTGGCTGTTTGCCCTTGCTCCACGGATAATTTTTGCCGCCGACAATGTGCTCAAAAGGAAAGTCATCGGGTATGTCAAATTTTATACTTACAAAATGCTCCTCAGGCTCCGTCTCCATAAAAAAGCTGACAGGAACGGTAAAGGTTTCCTCGACCTCGTCAGGATTGACCTTTATGTCGCCGGGCGACATTCCTTTTATCAGCGCTACAAAGGGTGTGATTACTGCACCATAGGTGGTTATCACAAAATCAGTTTCGCCCAAAACCTCTATATTTTCTTCTGAAATCCCAATTTCTTCATGTGTTTCCCTCAGAGCAGTTTCAAGCGGAGTTTCCTCACCCTCGCGCCTTCCTCCCGGAAAGCATATGTCGCCCGGCTGATGCCTAAGCGCCATTGAGCGTTTACAGAATAAAAATTCATATCCGTTTTCGGTTTCAAACAGCGGCATTAATACTGAGCTGTAGCGAAAAATTCCTTCGGGCGAGGGCGTATGCACGCTTAGAGTCTGCTGTATGATATTTGAATTTATATTTTGGGGCATAATTTCAATCCTTTCTTAAATTGATTTTTCTGGCCGCCTTTCGCTTAAGCTCGACCTCTGTGGCTGTGTAGTGCTTCCTTGTGGTGTTTACGTCAGCATGTCCCAGAACGTCAGCAACCAAATATATGTCGCCGGTCTCCAGATAAAGATTTGTACCGAAGGTACTGCGCAACTTATGCGGGGTGATTTTTTTCAGTTTAACAGCCGTCTGGGCGTATTTTTTAACCATAAGCTCTACCTGCCTGACCGAAATACGTTTTCCCCTGTTGGAAAGAAACAGGGCTTTGTCATTTTCGTCAGCAGGGGGATGGTCCCTTCTGTACATTATATAATCGTAAAGGGCATCGGCAACCTCATCACCGAAATATATTTCAGCCTGTTTGCCGCCCTTTCTGGTTATTACAAAGGAATAGGTATCAAAGCTGATGTCGTCCACGTTCAGCCCTACGCATTCACTGACACGTATTCCTGTACCAACAAGGGTGGATATTATTGCCAAATCCCTGATTTTAGTCTTTTCGTGGAACTTCTGCTGCCGTTCTGTCAGGTTTTCGCCTTTTTCAACCTCGTCCAAATGGTTGGCAACCTCGTTGGCTTCCAGTCTTATTATGTTTTTTTCATGTATTTTAGGTGTTTCCACAAGTGCGGCAGGGTCGGTTTTAATAAAGCCCTTCCGCAGATAATATTTATAAATGCTTCTGACAGCGGCAAGCTTTCTGGATTTTCCTGTTTCAGAATTTAGTATAACCGAGCTTCTCTCCATGCCGTCCTCATCTGCAAAAGGAGTGTAGCTTGTGACATAATCCAGAAATGCCTCAACGTCCATTGCGCTTACATAGTCAATGTATTCAGGCTTTATTTCGTCGAACTTCATTCCTTTAAACCTTTCATGGTTTTCGCATAAAAACCCGAAAAATATTTTTAGGTCATAGGCATAGCCTATTCTTGTTTTCAGTGACGTTGACTGGGCTATCCCTCTGAAATATGTATAGGCGAAGGGCGGAAGCTGTTCAAGAAGTCCCTTAAGATGAGCGGTGTCTTTTATTTTTTGTTCCTCGCTGTAATCTCCTTTAGCCATTTTCTCCACCTCTTTTCCAGTCGTCCAGACCTCTTTTTACAGCTCCGAATATTCTTTGATTTAAATTGGGATAGGTTTTTTCAAGGGAGCGGATAAGCTCCTTTATCTCCTGCCTCTTTGTACTGCCGTCGGCTGGGCATGGGTTTTTAACAATACCATAGCCTTTGGCGAAGCTTCTTGTCTCATATTCCCAAACATATATGAGGGGCCTTATTGAATAGAGGCTTTTTCTTTCTAAAAAGCTTACCGGAGAGAAGCAGCCGATACGGCCCTCAAAAATAAGCGACATCATAAATGTTTCAATTACGTCGTCCTTATTATGCCCAAGGGCAACCTTGCTGCATCCCAGCTCCTCAGCGGCGCTGTTTAAAGCGCCCTTACGCATTTTCGCGCATAGGGAGCAGGGGTTGTCCTCCTTACGCTCGTCAAAAACAATACGGCCTATTTGTGTGTCAATTACCGTATACCGCACGTCCAGGCTATCGCACAGGTTTTTTATGCTGCTGTAATCACAGCCGGGAAAGCCAAGGGATACGGTTACGGCTTCTATATCAAATTTATAGGGAAAAAAGCGGCGCAGCTGGGCCAGCGCAATTAAAAGGCATATGCTGTCCTTGCCGCCTGATACGCCTACGGCAATTTTATCGCCTTCGTCAATCATATGGTAGTCGTTTACCGCCTGCCTTGTATAGCTCAGTAATTTTTGCAGCTTCATGATATTTTGTCTCCAAATACGTTAATAATATTAATGCTGCAGGCCATGTATTTTAGGCCGCAGAGTTTTGCGTGATAAACTGTTTTTATTATAGCATAAATCAAACCCAGTACAAATTATTTCGCAAAAAGATTTTTTGCGTGCGTAATATTAAGCTTTTTTCGCGCGGAAGAATTATAAATACTACGAATTTCCGCTGTATACTTGAAAAATGTCAAAAAAAATATATAATACAATTTAATACATATTTAATATGGAGCAGTGTCTGGATTTTTAATAGGGCAAAAACTGCTGTTAATGGGGAGCTGACATCTGTGGAAACACCTGATGAATTGTATAAACTATTGGTCAACAAAATAAAGGAATACCATCCTACGGATAACTTCACTATGCTGAGAAAGGCATATGAGGTTGCACTTGAGGCGCATAAAGACCAGAAAAGAAAATCCGGGGAGCCATATATAATCCACCCGCTTAAGGTGGCGTATATCCTTGCTGAGCTGGAACTGGACATGGAATCTATAGTGGCCGGAATACTTCATGACACTATAGAGGACACGCCTTATACATATGACGATATTAAAAATATGTTTGGCGAAGAGGTAGCCGTTCTTGTTGACGGCGTAACAAAGCTCGGTAAGCTCTCATACACAACAAAAGAGGAGATACAGGCCGAAAATTACAGAAAAATGTTTCTGGCTATGGCCAAGGATATTAGGGTAATACTCATAAAGCTGGCTGACCGCCTGCACAATATGCGTACCCTTAATTATATGACAGAAGCCAAGCAGAGGGAAAAGGCGCAGGAAACAATGGATATTTACGCGCCGCTTGCCCATAGGCTGGGTATTTCAAAAATACGTACCGAGATGGAGGATTTGTGCTTCAAGTACTTAAACCCGG
>CAUHBX010000050.1 GCA_959604475.1 uncultured Eubacteriales bacterium | reverse complement strand
TTATCTGCCTTCCCCCAACGGTTAGCGAGCCTGAACAGTTGAACGTGCTTTCCGGCGTTATTACGCCTTCCTCAAGTCCAGCGGAGGCCGTTACTATTTTAAATGTACTTCCAGGCTCGTATGTATCGTTTATCGCTTTATTTCTCCACATCTGGTTCAAGTAGTTGTTCTTTTCTTCAGCGGTAAATGTATCCCACATCGCAGCCAATTCCTCATCATTTATTGTGAACGGGTCATTTAAGTCAAACGATGGGTAATTAGCCATCGCATACAGTTCTCCATTTTGGGGGTTCATCACTATGATAAGTCCGCTTTTTGCGCCTTTAGCCTCCACTGCAGCCTGAATTTCCTGTTCTGCATACTGTTGTATCACCACATCAATACTTGTAACAAGGTTATCGCCATTAACAGGCTCCACTCTTTCCTCTGCATCGCTGACACGCAGTCCCTTTGAGTCAGTCTGGGTAAGTATCTTTCCTGCCTGTCCTTTAAGATAATCCTCATATTTGCTTTCAAGGCCAATTATCCCCTGATTGTCCTTTCCAACAAAGCCAATAACGTTGGCAGCCAATGTTGAGTATGGATATGTACGTTCAACATCTTCGTCAATTATAACTCCTGGAAGGTCAAGAGCACGTATCTTAGCTGCTGTTTCATTGTCAACCTTTGTTTTAATGCGTTTAAGCGCAACCCTTTCTTGAATATCCTCCAAAACATCATTGTAATCCAATTCCAGTATCTCAGACAGGGCCGTTGCCGTTTCTTCCTGATTTTCCACCTGGGCATGAATAACTGAAACTGCGCTTACCGACTCAGTTACAGCCATGCCTACGCCGTTTCTGTCAAGTATGCTGCCCCTCTTTGGAGTTATTAGTCTGTCTCTTGTCTGCTGTTCATAGGCCTGTGACTGATACTCATCCGCCTTTGTCAGCATCAGGTAGCCTACCCTTATACTTAAAACAACAAGGGCCGCCAAAAATACCGTAAGAGCTATAAAAAGGCGTTTTTTGCCTCTGAATGTCAATTTATCCACAATAATCATTCCCGTAAAATTATCTTATTAAATATATGAAATAAACAACGGGCTTATGTAAATAAAAATCTGACATACATCCCAACATATAATATAAAAAGCGTTAAGGTGATTGCTCCCTTAACGCTTTTTTAATTAGCTAACCACTGTACCGGTCTTTCTCTTAGTAACCGGAACTGTATTTTGTGTATCGGGCGCAGTGGCCGAAATGTCAGGTGGGCTTCCATTCTGGCCGTTTGCTGCCTGACCTGTTCCTGACGTTGTGCCGCCTGAGCTGCCTTCTTCCGCTCCGCCATCCTTCACTTCAAATTGAAGAGTAATATCGCTGCCCTTTACAACATATTCTCCCTTATTAGGGTTTTGGCTTACTACTACTCCGTTTTCGTCTCCTTCAACTACGGCTGAAAGTTCCGCATCCATTATTATCTGAACCGCTTCATCATAGCTGCGCCCTAATACGCTTGGGGTTTGCGTCATATTATCATCATTTTCGCCCTTAGTCACATACACGATAATTGTGGAGCCTTCAGCAACCTCTGTGCCCGCATGTGGAGCACTGCTTGTAACAACGCTTCCCTCTCCTACTATTTGATAATTTAGGTCTTTCATACTAAGATAAGTTATGGCTTCATTTGTAGTGTACATTGTAAGGTCGTCAAGAACAACCGTATTATTTTCCTGACTTGAGGCCTCCTGCACCTCCTCGGTTTTCTGTATACCAAGATACTTGATTATATTTTCCAAAAGCCCTTTCAGCATAGGAGCTGCCGATGTTGAACCTTCAGTATATACTACCGGCCTGTCCAGTATCGCGATAGCTATAATCTCTGGATTATCAGCAGGCAAAAACAATGAACGAAACTACATATTTTTCACTTGAACGGACTGCCTGCTGTGCTGTTCCAGTCTTACCGCCAATGTCGTAGCCATCTATTTTAGCCTTTTTACCAGTTCCTCCGTTAATAACAGCCCTTAGATAATTTTTTACAGTAGAGCTTGTTTCCTCGCTTATTACCTTTCTAACGAGTGTCGGATTCTTTTCATACGTCACATTTCCCTCTGAGTCAATTATTTTGGAAACAACATAAGGCTGCATTAGGTTTCCGCCGTTTATGACGGCTGAGAAGGCTGTAAGAACCTGTATGGCCGTACAGTTAAAGCCTTGTCCGAAGCTCATGGTGGCAAGTTCAACCGGTCCTATGGCGTTTTCTGTGTACATTATTTCACTGCCAGTACCCTCTTCACCTATAAGGTCAATTCCGGTTTTGTCTCCGAAGCCAAAGTCCTTTTGGTATTTATAAAAAATACTTCTCCCCATTTTTTCAGCAATATCCATCATCCCTATGTTGCAGGAGTTAGCCAAAACCTCCTCAAGCGTTTCCGTCCCATGACCTGAACGCAACCAGCATTTAATGTCATAATCGTATACAGTTTTTATGCCTCCGCATACAAATGTATCCGTTTCTTTAATTATGCCCTCCTCAAGAGCAGCAGCTACAACCATAGGCTTAAATATTGAGCCGGCCTCAAATGTATAGCTAATGTTGAAATTCTTCCAGCTGTCCATGAGGAACTCTGTTTGCTCCTCATCAGTCATGGCGTTCCATTTAGCCTTAAACTCGTCAGTATTATATATTGATGTTGGGTCACCCGGAGTATTAGAGTTAAACGAAGGATAATCCGCCATAGCGTATACTTCGCCGGTTTTAGGGTTCATAACAAGCACAGCCGCATGTTCCGGAGAATAGTCGGCAACCGCCTGAGCAACCGCCTGCTCTGCGTACTGCTGGATATTATAGTCCAGGGTTGTAACAACTGTTGAGCCGTCCTTTGCGTCAATTGTCTGCACCACAGCCGACGAGCTTCCGTCATACGTTTTAAACTCCCGGCCATTAACTCCCGAAAGTTCCGTATTATACTTGTTTTCCAAGCCCCATGAGCTGTCTCCTCTTATAAATCCTATTACGTCTGAGGCTACTGTTCCAAGAGGATAGCTTCTCTTTGTATCTGCTCCAAAAACAACACCCTTAAGGCCAAGTGCCTCAATTTCCTCTTTCTGCTCTCTCGTAAGTTTTTTTGCGAGAACCTTCCAGTGAGTGTCCGCCGCAGGAGTTCCGTTTTCATCTGTAACTATGTATGATTTAAGTGTTGAATAATCAAGGTTAAGATAATCAATCTCAGCCAGGGCAGAAATTGTTTTTTCCTGCTCCTCGGCATCATAGTATCCTACAAGAACCCTGACATCAAGGGCAAGGTCGTATACTCTTGTTGAAACAGCAAACGCCTGATTATTTCTGTCTACAATGGAGCCTCTGTTAGCTACGATTGTATTGTCATAGTCATCTGTCTGCTGGGTTTTGGCCGCACTTTCGTATTCCTCTCCCTTTACAACTTTAAGATATGCTATTCTTCCTATAAGAACAACCATAATTCCTGTCATAGCAAAAAGAATAAGGCGCTGCCGTCTTATTCTCTTGTTCTGTATTTGTCTTTGTTTTGATTTACTCAATAAACATCATTCCAATCCATAAAAATCAGCTTCTGAAGAAGAACTCTTTTAAAAGCTCGGCATCTACTTCAGGCATGTCGCTGGCATTGTCACTATACTGGATTGTATAGCTCTGTTCGGGAACACTTATTGTTTTTATCTGATAGCTTTGAGGCTCGGTCATCCCAAGTACGTTAACCGCCCTGTCCTCTATGTAATCAAGATTAATAGTGTCGCTTATTTCAGATGCAAGCACTATATTCTCGTTTTGTATCGTATTAAGCTCCGCTTTAAGCTGAGTTATATCATAACGCATTTCAGTTACGGATGATACGGCTGTTATTGTCAGCACACAGCCGAAAAAAAATAACCCTGCGGCCGCTACAAGCTGAACCGAATGCATCAAGTTTACACGTCTTTCGGCCCTTTCTCGATACGCCTGTTTTCTTCTTCTTTCCTCTTCAAGCTCTTTGCGTTTTTCTTCCTTTAACTTTCTTTGAAAATCTAATTCATAAGCGGCTGAACCATAATTATAGCTGCCATAGTCATTATAAATCTTTTGGCTCCTATAGTCCATATAAGAAATCTCATTTCCTGAATACGCCATTTATTCCGCTCTCCCCATTGATTTATTTAAATCCGCTGCATAATTCTTAATTTTGCACTTCTTGCTCTTGGATTAAATTCCAATTCTTCTTCCGACGGCAATACAGGTTTTCTGGTAATAACCTTTCCGTCTGGCTTTTTGCCGCATACACAGACCGGAAATTCCGGCGGGCATGTGCAGGGGTTTTCATGTCTTCGCATTGCATTTTTTATTATTCTGTCTTCTAAGGAATGAAATGTAATTATACACATTCTTCCTCCCTCATTAAGCTTAAGTGTCATACTGTCAACTGCTTTATCCAATATGGCCAGCTCTCCGTTTACCTCAATTCTAATAGCCTGAAATGTCCTTTTAGCCGGATGCGGGCCTTCGCGTCTTGCCCCTTTAGGAACAGCCTTTTTTATTACCTCTACCAGCTCATAAGTCGTATTTATATGCTTAATATTCCTCTCGGCGACAATAAACTGGGCAATCCTTTTGGCCCACTTTTCTTCACCGTATTTATAAATTATATCGTTCAGTTCCTTTTCAGATTTTTCATTAACCACATTCCATGCGGTATATTCCGACTGCCTGTCCATCCTCATGTCCAAAGGCGCGTCATGCATATATGAAAATCCCCTGTCCGCTTCGTCAAGCTGATGGCTGGATACTCCCAGGTCCAGCAAAAAGCCATCTATTTTATCCACTCCAAGCTCGTCCAATATTTCAGCGGCATTATAAAAATTTCCATGTACTGCCGTAAATCTGTCTGAATATTCTCTAAGCCTTTCACCTGCCGCCTCAATAGCGTCCATATCCCGGTCTATTCCATAAAGGTGTCCACCCTCTGTCAGCCTTTTAGCTATTTCCAGGCTGTGGCCTCCGCCTCCCAGTGTACCGTCAACATATATTCCGTCAGGCTTTATATTCAGTCCATCTACGGCCTCGCGAAGGAGGACTGACACATGATTAAATTCCACTTAGAAACACTCCTCCGCTGTATTTTAAATACCAAACAGCCCCATTGATTCAACAATGCTGTCATCCAACTTGTCAGGGTCGCATTCAGTATCCCATTTATCTTTACTCCAAACCTCTATTCGCGAACCAACTCCTGCCGAAACAACTTCTTTAATTAATCCGGCATAGTTTCTCAAACTTTGAGGAATTATAATTCTTCCCTGGTTATCCACATCACATTCAACGGCCCCAGAAAGAAAGAACCTTGTGAAGCGGCGTGCGTCAGCGTTAGCTAGGGGAAGCTGACGGAGCTTTTCCTCAAAAACCTCCCATTCGCTTCTCGGATATATGTAAAGGCAACGGTCTATTCCTTTGGTTACGATGAAATGCTCGCCAAGTCCTTCACGAAATTTTGCAGGCACAATAAGCCTTCCTTTAGCGTCAAGACTATGTGAATACTCGCCTATGAACATTCCATCTCACCTCCCGTCTCAGATTTTTAACACAATTGCGCCAAAATCGGTCACTTTTCATCTACTTTCTACCACCTAACACCACTTGTCACCATAATAAAGAAATTTATAGGAAATTACAAGAGTATGATTACCTATTTTTTTCAATAAAAAAAACAGCTTGCAAAAGCTGTTTTTTAGTCATAATTGAAATTGGTTATTTATTCCTTGCTTTGTCCCGTTGTATCCTCATTATTCGCCGTTTTTCTGCCAAACCAAAACAGCATGATAATTCCAATAATTATCATCGCGGCGCTTAGTGCCTGACTTACCCTGATTGGGCTGTTCCAAAGATAAAGGCTGTCTGTCCTAAGTCCCTCTATCCACACTCTACCAATGCCGTAAAGTATAAGATACCATGCAAAAATCCTTTTACTGAATTTTCCGCTTTTTCTCAAAATCACGAGAGCAATAAAAACGCCGATATTCCAGAGAGACTCATACAAAAAGGTTGGATGGACCTGTATATACTCCACTCCGTTTTCTATAACCGTATGCCTTAAAATATCTTCGGTAAGATTGGCGTTGGTAACCTCTGAAAGCTGATACCGCATTGCAAACAGTCCGTCGGTATATCCTCCGAACGCCTCGCGGTTAAAAAAATTCCCCCATCTTCCTATTGCCTGTCCCAACGGAACATAGGGAACCATAACGTCAGCCATATCCCAGAAATTAAGCTTTCTCTTCCTTACAAAGAATATTCCAAATATCAGAGCGGCTATTATTCCCCCGTATATCGCCAGGCCACCCGCTCGGGTATTGAATATATCTATCAGGTTATCCTTATACATATCCCAGCTGAAAATCACAAAGTAAAGCCTTGCTCCCACTATACAGAAAACTATGCCGTAAAGCATAAAATCCAGCACGTTATCCGGGTTGCCGCCTATCTTTTTCATATATTTCATAGCAAGCCATGTACCAAGTATCAGCCCAGTTCCAATAAAAATACCATACCAGTATACATCAAGGCCAAAAAGCGAGAAAGCAACTCTGTTCAGCGAACTTATTTCAATTCCCAAATTGGGAAACCATATTTCAGGCATACCAATACCTCCATAAAATCAACTTATGGAACATTCTAACACAGCGCCAGGCTCCAATCAAGTTAAAAAGGGATTAGTCTGTCTTGCCATTTACAACGCAAACCCCGTTTACAGTATCTATCATATCAAGTACATCCTCACACTCGTTAAGGGTAAGGTTCCTTAAAGTCTCGGCTATCTCGGCTAAAGACCGCCCTCTGAATTCAGCCTGAGTCATAACGGCAGTCTCACAGTCGTCAATTGAACGCATAAACCAGCCTGTAAGCTTTTTCCTTTCTC
>CAUHBX010000049.1 GCA_959604475.1 uncultured Eubacteriales bacterium | reverse complement strand
CCGCCGTATTCCTTTACAACTGAGGCCAGCTCCGCCAGCTCGTCCGTATCGGCGTAGCAGCCCGGCGCGTAAATAAGGCCGGAGCTTAAGCCCGCCGCCCCGCATTCCATAGCTATTTTAACCTGCCTTTTCATTTCAGCCATTTCCTCAGCGGTAGGCTTCCTGTTGGCATATCCCATAACCGCCGCGCGCAGCGTGCTGTGGCCTATAAGTATTTTCATATTGCCCATTTTTGGCACACCCTTAGCGTACTCAAAATATTCCCTCGCGGTTTTCCACTGTCCCATCTCATCGGGGAATGTAAGCGTCCCGATTGCCAGAAGCCCCTTTTCCAGCTCTATATTCTCATCCGTTACAGGGTACATGCTGCCGCCGCACTGCCCGGCTATTTCCGTAGTTATGCCCTGGTTTATTTTAGCCAGCATACCGGGATACTGTCCAAGCACCTGGTCTCCGTGGGAGTGGGCGTCAATAAAACCCGGCGTAAGGTAAAGCCCCTCGGCGTCTATAACCATTGCGGCCTCCTCGTCCCCCTTTAAAAGCTTAAGCTTTCCTTCGGCAATACCGACCGAGCCCTTAAACTCGTCAGCTCCCGTACCGTCGATGATATTCGCATTCTTTATAATTATATCGTACATTAAAACACCCTCCTTAAAGGCATTACTGCGCTTTTCCCCTGCTTGTCACCTTCCAGCAGCCAACAACCTCGTCTCCGTCCACAACATAAATCTCGTCGAACATATTTACCGTCGTACAGCAGTGTCCTGGAATATAAAGAAGCTTATCATTTATTTTATAGCTATGCTCGCAGTATACGGCGCCGTGCTCCTCGCTCATTGAAATTTCACTGCCCTCCGGCACGCCTAAAAATACAGGGTTCCCCTGGTCCATGCCGAGGGACTTGACTCCCGTATCCGTGACAATCCTGTCCTTTTTGGTGCTTATAACTGTTGTCAGAACAAAAAGGGCGTTTTCAAAGCCGAGCTGAAGCCGGCCGTAGGCGTTGTCCATAAAAATATAGCTGCCGGCCTGTATATCGGTGTAGACGGAGTCCTTCGGCTTCTGCTCCACAGTCCCCGTGCTTCCTCCGCCTATCTCCTTAACCTTAAGCCCGTTGTCCTCCAGGTATTTCTTAAGCCCCCTGACCTCGTTCTCAATTCTTTCTGTTTCCGAAATCCTCACTTTTTCAGAGTGCTCGTGCGCCATATGCCCCGCATAGGCCTGAACCCCCTCAAACACAAGTCCGTCAAGGCTGTCAGCAAGCTTTGCGAGCTCCAAAAATTCACCGTATGTATCCACGCCGCAGCGCTTCATCCCAACCTCATATTCCACAAGGCAGTGTATTACAGTGCCTGCCTCAACGGCGGCCCTTGAAAGCTCCCTTATGTTGTCTGCATTATCCACACATATTATTAGATAGCATTTTCCCGCCAGCTGTCCGACCCTTTTTACCTTGGCCGGCTGTACCACCTGGTTGCCAATCAATATGTTTTCAATTCCTGCAGCCGCTAAGTCCTCGGCCTCGCCAAGCTTTGCGCAGGTTATGCCCGCCGCTCCCCTCTCAATTTGTATCCTGGCTATTTCAGGACATTTGTGAGATTTGTAATGGGGCCTGAGCTTCATCGGGGTACCTTCAAGAAGCTTTTCCATTTTATCCATATTGGCCTCAAAAATCCTTTTGTCAAGTATCAGTGCCGGTGTTTCCAAATCATTTCTTTTCATGGCTCTTCTCCTAAAATAAGATGTTGTATATATTCGGCCTGTATTTTATAATGGTTACAATTATAAAATATCGGAGGTCATTCTATGTCAGTTACTGTTACCGCCCTTTCGGAGAACATATCAGAAAACAGCGCCCTAAAGGCCGATTTCGGCCTCTCACTGCATATACAAATAAACGGCAGAAGCATTATGCTTGATACAGGCAGCACGGGCACGTGCCTTGAAAACGCCAGGAAGCTTGGTATTGATTTAACCTCTCTTGACGCCATTGTACTGTCACACGGCCATTTCGACCATACCAACGGCGCGCTGCATCTGATTGAAAACGGTATTACGAATATTCCCCTTTACTTTAACAGATACATGTTCAGCGAACGCTATTGGTACAAAAAGGATGACGGCGATTATTACTTTCCCACTATGACTGGTCTTTCGCCGCATTACCTTAAGCGCACGCGCGTCCCATTTATGGGCGTATGCAGCAGTGTATTCCAGCTGTTTGAGGGCGTTTACATACTCTCGAATATTGAAAGGACATGCCCCTTTGAGGAAATTTGCCCCGACGATGTTATAAAGTCAGGAAATGAATTTATAACGGACGATTACAGGGACGAATGCGTCCTTGCCCTTGATGGCGGCGACGGCCTTATCGTACTTACCGGCTGCGGACATCACGGGGTTATTAACATTTGTACTTATGCGCAGAAAATGCTCCAAAAGCCTGTGAAGGCTTTTATAGGGGGCACCCATCTGGCGGCCTTCGGCCCCGAACGGACTCTTAAAACCATTGAGGCGCTTAAAAGACTGGAGCTTAAGCTCCTTGCGGTCGGCCACTGTACCGGGCCCGCCGCGATGGAGGCCTTCAAACAGCTGGGCATATTTACGCCTCTGCACACAGGTACAAAGATTAATTTTTAAATAAAAGGCCGCCGTATCATATACGGCAGCCTTTTTGTTTTATTAAGCAACAATCTTCTGCCACGCTTCAATTAATGCAGGTTTAATTTCATTAAGGTAGTCATAATCAAAGAATGTGCAGTTGTCGAACTCCTCCTGTCCGTAAACAAGGAACTCGTTCTTTTCATCTGACATTTCAGCAGTCTTGTTTGTAGGAGCCTCGTTATTAAGCTCTATAAATCTTTCCTGTGTTTCCTTCTCAAGCGTGAACTCTACGAAAAGCTGTGCAAGCTCTTTGTTGGGAGCGTCCTTAACAACGTTGATGAATACGTCGTCCGCAAAGTTTCCTTCCTCCGCGTCTACCCATTTCATGTTAAGTCCCGAAGCGTTAAGGACGGGAAGCATAAGGTCCATGTAAACAGTGATAGCAACCTCTTTATTTGTAAGGGCCGGAACTATGTCTGACGTGTACCACATGCCGATGTTGTCCTTCTTCTCAGCATAGAAGTCAAGGGCTGCCTGGTAGTCGTCAAGGCTTCCGCCAAGGTCCTCAGCGATTGCGGAGAATACGTAAGGTCCGGCTGTTGCCGTCATAGCGGGAAGCGCTACAAGGCCTGCATATTTGTCATCGAAAAGGTCCATGTAAGAAGTAGGAGGTTCAAGTCCCTTTTCTGTAAGAACGTCCTCATTGTACATAATACCGAAACGTCCTACAAGCACCATAGGGCCGTAGCCTGTATCGTTCTTTGCAAAATCGTAAAGCTCGTCAAGGCTTGTCACAACGCTTGTGTCGATTTTCTCAAAAAGGCCGAGAGCCTCGCCCTGCTTTGCGTATGCGCCTGAAAGATAAACAACGTCGTCCTCTACATTGCCCGAATCAATCTGGGACTGGATTTTAGCTATACGGTCAGAGTTCGCATTAACCTCGTCAAGCACTACGGTACAGCCGTATTTCTCCTCAAAGGCCTTTGCAAGCTCCTGTGTAGCCGCGCCTGTAGAGCCGCCCCATGTGCATACCGTAAGCTCAACCCCAGTAAAGTCGGTCTGCCCTGTGCCCTCTGTTGTCTCTTTGTTCTCCTCTTTTTCGGTTGTACCCGATGAAGAGCCGCACGCTGTCACAGCGGCGATTGTCATAGCCGCTACCAACATGATAGATACAAATTTTTTCATAAGTTTCTCCTTTCATCTTGTCCTCTTGTACTCATTTTTTGTATATGATAACCTTTGGCTCCGGCATTGACAGGTATATGTCCTCACCGGCGCCGGGTCCCTCATAGTCATAGCTGCTGACATGCAGATATTCGTCAAAAACTCCCTCTACGTCTATTCTTGTCATATTGCCCTTATAGGTAACGTTGAGCACCTTGCCCTTAAGGCAGCCCGGCTCCTCTTTTTCAAGCACCGTTATGTTTTCCGGCCTTATAGTAAATACAGCGCTGTCGCCAACGGACAGCTTACAGCTTTGTTCGTCGCTGGAGTAAACCGTTGCCCCTGTAGATGTTTTAACGGCAGCCCTTCCGTTTTCCACTGCTGAAACCGTACCCTCTATAAGGTTGGCAAAGCCCATGAAGTCGGCTACAAACGGCGTTGCCGGATGGTTGAACACGTATTTTGGCGTTCCCATTTGAAGAATATTTCCCGCATTCATAATAATTATTCTGTCAGCAAGGGATACCGCTTCCTCCTGGTCATGCGTAACAATTATTGTGGTAAGCCCCAAATGGCGCTGAAACCTTTTAATCTCAACCTGCATTTCCACACGCAGCTTGGCGTCAAGGTTGCTTAAAGGCTCGTCCAGCAGAAGCACGTTAGGCTCCATTACCAAAGCCCTGGCAAGCGCGACCCTCTGCTGCTGTCCTCCCGAAAGCTCCCTTGGGTAACGCTCCCCAAGTCCGACAAGCTTTACAAGCGCAAGTATATCGTCAACCTTCTGCTTAATTTCCTCCTTAGGCATTTTTTTAAGCTTAAGACTGAAGGCTACGTTGTCATAAACGGTCATATGCGGAAAAAGGGCATAATTCTGAAAGAAAATACCCACGTTTCTTTTATAGGAAGGTATTTTGTTCATAACTCTTCCGTCTATTTCAATTGTTCCCTCGTTTGGCTCTATAAAGCCCGCTATCATTCTGAGGATTGTGGTTTTTCCGCAGCCGCTTCCTCCAAGAAGCGCGACCATCTCACCCTTTTCTAGGTCAATGTTTATATCGGAAACGGCGGTAAAGTCGCCGTATTTCTTTTTCAGATTTTTTATTGTTAAATAGCCCACTGATATTTCCTCCTTAGTTAACCATTGAATCAAGTCCCACAAACTTATTTATAAGCAGCATTATAACAAGAGACGAGGCCATAAGTATTGTTGCGATGGCCGCAACCGTCGGGTCAAACTGGAATTCCATATAGTTTATAATCTGCACCGGCAACGTTGTAAACTTGGCCGAGGTGAGAAAGCTGCTTATAACCGCCTCGTCAAAGGAGTATAAAAACGAAAGCATTGCGCCTGAGATTATGCCCGGCTTTATAAGCGGAAGCGTTATCTTGAAAAACACCTGGACAGGGTTTGCCCCAAGGCTTGACGCCGCGTCCTCCAGCGTCCAGTTGTAATTTACCAGCACGCTCATTGTGTTTCGTATAATATAAGGAAGAATTACGATAATATGTCCGATAAGTATTTTTGTAAACGGCGTAAACATCCTTATGGACGCCGTTGTCCTCATAAGCACGAAGGCGAAGGATATCGAGGGTATAAACATCGGGCTTGTAAAAAACGACACGAGAAGCCCCTTGCCCTTAAAGTTATATTTAGTAACGCTCAGCGAGGCGAACACGCCGATAAAAATATCAAATACCGTAGCCACAACAGCCAGCTTTATACTGTTTAAAAAGCCGGAAAAGAAATCGGTGTGCCCGGTAAATATATTCTGGTACCATCTGAGGGAAAAGCCAGTCGGCGGGAACGTAATCGCCTCGCCTGAATTGAAGGATACTGCCGCTATTATAAATAACGGCGCAAGGATGAACGTGTATGTAATTACAGTCATCAGCTTGCTGAACCAGTTTACTCTGTCGTCACGCATTTTTTCCACTTCCCAATCTCTTATTTACGCTGTTGCTGAAATTGTTGGATACAATCTGGAATACAAGTATCGCAAATACAAGTATGTAGCATATTGCATTGGCAAATTCAAGATTGTACGTAGTTTTAATCTGGTTGAAAATCAAAGTAGTCATAGTAAGGTACTGCGCGCCTCCCAGCAGCTGAGGCGTAATATATGATGTCATTCCCATTGTGAACACAAGTATGCAGCCGGAAATTACTCCGGGTGCGCTCAGCGGCAGCGTAACCTTTACAAATGTCTGTATCGGGTTAGCCCCAAGGCTTTTAGCTGCGTTTTCCACGTTTTTATCAATTGACTGTATAACGCTTGTTATGGCAAGTATCATATAGGGCAGAAGAAGCTGCGCCATACCTATCATAACAGATGTTTCGGTATACATAATACTAAGCGGCGTTTCAATAATTCCAAAATTCATAAGGACCTGGTTAAGCAGCCCCGAGCTTCCCAGTATAACCATCCAGCCGTAGGCCCTAATTACCGCACTTACAAGGAACGGAAATATGGTGGCTATTAAAAGAAAGCTTTTTACCCTGGATTTTGTCCTTGCAATGAAGTAAGCAGAGGGGTATCCGAGCAGCAGAGTTACAAGCGTGGTTTTTAAGGCAAGCATTAGCGTGTTCTTAAAAATCTTAAGATAAAACGGGTCTGTAAAGAATTTAGTGTAGTATGTCAAATTATCTGTCATTAGCGCTCTTATAAACGTATACACCATAGGGATAATAAACGCTATAAGCAGTGTAAGCACACAAGGCAGAGCCAGTAAAAACACCTTTCTCTTTTCTTTCATAAAGCACACTCCCATTATAGAAATAGGACAGTACATGGAGCAGTTAGTTGTTTTCAGGCCCCATTGCCTGTCCTATAAATCGTGTTCATTATATCGAATAAAATTCGTTTTGTCAATCTGCATTTATACTAAAACAGACAAAAAAATCAATTATTTTACATTAGAATTTATTGTAAAATTCACCATTGTACCGTTTATTAGGTTATCGGTTACGGGGCATCTTTCTGTTACGTTTTTAAACCACAGTTCTCTCTGTTTATCCGTAATGTCCGCCTCCAGCTTAAGTGACACATCTATGGATGAAAATCCTGCCCTTTTTTCCCTGCTTCCCGTAAAAAAGGCGCCTCCGTCAACCTCTCCGTCGATATTTATAAAAAGCCCTTTTATT
>CAUHBX010000048.1 GCA_959604475.1 uncultured Eubacteriales bacterium | reverse complement strand
GATTGAAGCCGTTGAAAATTTATCTATATTTTTGAATGAATATTCCTGTACTTTATAGTACATGTCCTGTCTTAGATTAGCCGCAAATCCGGCTGAAGCTGATGCAGCATATCTGCCGCTCATTGCTCCGCAAAAAAGTGATGCCATACAGAGAATAATTAAAATAATTCCTGTTTTGATTACGTAATACATGTCTCCTGCATTTATACCATAGTCAATGAGATTGGCCATTATGAGAGGAATTAATACCTCCAGCGCAACCTCACCTATAACAAAAAGAGGAGTCAGTATGGCGTCTTTTTTATACTGTCGGACAGAACCTGCCAACTGTTTAATCATGCCCATTTTATTTACCTCCCTGCTGCTGATTAAATTTTATGTTAAAATTTTTGTGTAAATTAAGCTCCATCTTATCTATGACTTTAAAAAATATGTCCATTTCTTCATTAGAAATTCCTGATAATAATATATTCTCAACAGAAGCCATCATTGTAAACGAGCGGGCTTTTACATCTTCCGCTTTTTCTGTGAGAACAAGCCTTTTAAGCCTCGCGTCCGAGGCGACGCTTTCGCGTCTTATAAATCCGTTTTTCTCGAGCACCTTAAGCATTACGGTAGCCGTCGAAGGACGGACATTAAGCTTATTTTCTATATCCTTTTGAAAAACGTCTCTGCCGCTTTCCTGTTCCTTTTCAATATATCCGATTATATGCATCTGCTGCCCCGTGAGCTCTGACAGGCCATACTCGGAAGCGATATAGGTTATAAACCGCCCAAGAATATTTGAAAAGCATTTTATTTCAGGAACAACGGCTCTTTTGTTTTGCATTTTTTCACCCCTTTCTAAATACTTATGAAGCTAACTGTTAGATAACTAACATTTATATATTATACAATAATAAACAAAATAGTCAATGAAAATAATAATTAGTTTTATTAAAAAATTATAAGAAATTATTAATATTTCTAATTATTGAAAAAACTATTGACAAGGATAAATGTAACTGATATAGTTACAATATAAAGTAACTGAAAAAGTTACACATAGGAGGAGCAATATGAGAAAGAGAGTATTATTATTGACGGCTGTATTAACTGCTTTAATGCTTACAGCATGCCAGACTTCATCAACTTCAAAAAACAGCACCGATAGAGAACAAGGGTCGGAACAAACAACGGAAGACAAATCCTACAAAAAAATAAGTCAGGAGGAAGCAAAAGAAAGGATGGACAGCGGGGATGAAATCATAATACTTGATGTAAGGACAAAAGAAGAGTACGATGAGAAGCATATACCGGGAGCAATACTTATTCCCAATGAAAATATTAAGGACGAGCCTCCGGCTGAGCTTCCTGATTTTAATGCAGAAATTCTTGTATACTGCCGTTCAGGAAACAGAAGCGCACAGGCGGCTAAAAAACTGATTGATATGGGATACACAAAAGTTTACGATTTTGGCGGTATTAACGATTGGACTTATGATACAGTAAGTGAAAATTGAAACTGAGGAAAACGGGAGTGATAATATGACGGCGGAATTTATCGTTGCGGTTCATGCGTTGGTTTATTTAAATCATAATAAGACACACAAATCAAGTGAGGAGATAGCTGAAAATGTCTGTACTAATCCGGCAAGGGTACGCAAGGTAATGTCTAAACTTAAAAAAGCCGGGCTAGCGGAGGCTAAGCTGAGTTTTGAGGGAGGGTATGCTTTTGTTAAGGAAGCTGACAGGGTTACATTGTACGATATATTCAGGGCAACTGATGACAGCATAGTTAATGTGTCTTGGCGTTCGGGAAGCGAATGTGCCGAATGTCCTATTTCAAGAAGCATGAAACCACTCATGGATAATGTTTTTGACCAGATTGATAATTCCGGAAGGGAAGTTCTTAAAAAAATCACTATTGACGATATAGACCGTAAAATATTTAAGAGAGAAGGCCAGACACATGAAATATGATTCTATAATAATTGGATTTGGAAAAGGCGGAAAAACACTTGCGGCTGTATTGGCTGGCATGGGAGAAAAAGTAGCTGTAATAGAAAAGTCAAACAAAATGTATGGAGGAACCTGCATAAATGTCGGATGTATACCTTCTAAATCGCTTGTTAGAAGTTCAGGCTTATCAAGGCTTGTAAGTGCTGATTCATTTGATGAGAAGGCAAAAAAATATAAAGAGGCAATTGAAGAAAAACGCAGGGTAACTTCAATGCTTAGGCAAAAGAACTATGACAAGCTGAATAACCTTTCTAATGTTTCTGTTATCGACGGGACAGCTTCATTTTTAAGCAATACGGAGGTTCTAATTAAAAGACACGGAGCTGAAAATACAGTTTCGGCTGATAAAATATTCATAAACACTGGCTCTGCCGCCGTAATACCAAATATTGACGGACTTAAGGATAATCCAAAGGTGTTCACAAGCGAAACCCTTATGGAGCTTGAGATGCTTCCAAAAAATCTTACAATCATCGGAGGCGGATATATAGGCCTTGAATTTGCTTCGATGTATTCTGATTTTGGCTCTAAAGTCACTGTCATTCAGGACGGGGGAATATTTATTCCTAAGGAGGACAGGGATATTGCGGATGAAATACAAAAGGTATTGGAAGAAAAGGGAGTATCATTTATTTTTTCAGCCAAGACATACAAAATAGAAGGAGCAGACGTATATTATAAAAAAGAAGAAAATGACTATAAGTTAAACGGTGATGCTGTTCTGATAGCCACAGGACGAAGGCCGAACACAGATGGGCTGTGCGCTGAAAAAGCAGGGGTCGAGCTTACTCCGCGCGGAGCTGTCAAGGTTGATGACAGACTGAAAACTACGGCCTCAAATATTTGGGCTATGGGTGATGTATGCGGCGGTCTACAGTTTACGTATGTATCACTTGATGATTACCGTATTGTTTTATCACAGCTTAACGAGGGTGCAGAAAGAAAACTTTCAAACAGAAGAAATATTCCGTATTCAGTATTTATTTCACCTTCATTTTCTAGGGTTGGGCTTAGTGAGAAGGAGGCGCTTGAGAAGGGCTATAATATAAAAATTACTAAACTTCCAGCCTCTGCTGTTCCAAGGGCACAGGTCCTTAAACAAACATCAGGACTGCTTAAAGCTGTGATAGATGCCGATACGGATAAAATACTTGGAGCGTCGCTTTTCTGCGAAGAATCATACGAAATGATAAATATAATTAAGTTGGCTATGGATATGAATGCCGATTATATGGTTTTAAGAGATAATATATACACACACCCGACTATGAGCGAAGCGCTGAACGATTTATTTTCAATTTAATTATTAAATAGTAATATCCATATTCCCCAAAAAATTAATGCCCCGCAGAAAATGCGGGGCATTGGTTTTATTCTTCCTCTTCTTCATCAAAAAGTGAATCGAAAGCAGCTGAAACCTTATCAAATTCATCGTCGTCCTCAATTGTGAGAAGCTCTATTTCTTCGTCTTCCAATTCTTTATACTGGTATATAAGTACCGTTTCATCGTTTTCAGGAAGAAGTGCGATATACTCTTTATCCTCAATTCCCTCTACGTCAAAAACTCCGAGTATAGAGCACTGAAGCTCTGTGTCGTCATCAAGTGTGAGAGTTATTGTGTCAAGCTCCTCGTTAAGTTCTTCCATATCGTGATCATGGTCATGGCCGCAACCGCAGCCGCAATTTTTTTCGCTCATTATATTCTCCTTTGTAGATTAGTGATAAATTGCTACGCATTTATAGTATACTAAAATTTGGCTGAACACAATAGAATTTTATTTGTTTTTAAATTTCTTTTCAGAATACTTTGCTTTTTCAGCCTTTTTTAATTTATACGGCGCCTTTTTAACTGTGTTCTCCGGCACCATTCTGCCTTCTCTCATCTGCACATAGTCCACATTTATTCCAAGAGCCCTGGCACATTTGTTCACATACCGTTTTTCGCCGATTGTGGCAATGCTTATAACCTTGCCGGGTTTTCCGCCTCTGCCTGCGCGTCCTGCCCTGTGAAGATAGCTTGTAGGATTTTCAGGGATATCAAGATTTATAATATGCGTTATACCTGGAATATCAAGTCCCCTGGAAACAAGGTCGGAAGCGACCATAATTTCGGCTTTTCCGCTTATCATATCGTTTATTGCCTTTCGGCGCTCATCTCGCCTAATACCGCCGTACAGACCGACAGCCTTCAGAGAATGGTAACAGAGCTTTTCCACTGTAACCTCTATGTTTTCCGAGTTATTAATAAAGACAATTGTTTTTGAGGCTTTATCCCCGTGTACTATTTTCCTTATGATATTAATTTTATCCCTTAATTCGGAGGTTATACAATAATGGCTGATTGATTTTGGTATTTTTTCTTCAGCCATGCAGAATACAGGTTCATTCATACAGAGCTCTTTAGCGGTTTTTAAAGCCTCTCCGTCCATTGAAGCGGAAAGGAATATCATCTGCCTGCTGTCCTTAAGTGTAGTTTTAACAATAGCCCTTACCATATCTGAATTTATACGGTCGAGCATACGGTCTGCCTCGTCGACCACAATTGTTTTGACTGTATGGGCCGGTATTTTTTTTCTGCCGATAAGGTCATATATGCGGCCGGCAGAGCCTATTATAATCTGAGGCTTTTCTTTCAGCCTTTCCAGCTGTCTAGCCATGCCGGCATTGCCTATTATAAGTGCTGAACGTATGTCCATCCCGGAATTTACGGCTAGCAGTTCAGCCTGGCGGTGTACCTGCACCGCAAGCTCATGCGTTGGGGTAAGAACAATACATTGGGCGGAACGAAGATTTTCATCAATATTCATGAATACCGGCAGAAGGTATGCCAGCGTTTTACCTGAACCTGTTTCAGCCCTGGCAATTACATCTTTTTTAGCCAGTACCGCAGGAATTGTGCTTTCCTGAACCTCAGATGGTTCGCTTATACCTTGCTTGTGAAGGCCTGAAATCAGTATATCTTTTATTCCAAGTTCTTTAAAATTTTTATTCATAAGTGATTCCTTCCATTATTAATTAAACTGCTATAAGTATAGAGTAAAGTCATAGCCTTTGCAAGGACTCAGAAAAATTATACAAAAATATCTGCCTGTTTTGTGCAAAATAAAGAATAGAATATATCTATAAACTTTGTACTGCAAATATTATAAAAAGATAATTCAGGAGGAGAAGGATAATGGCAGAATTTAGAAGTCACATTATTATGGGTGGAGACGACGCGCCTTTTTACCGCTCGTTATTTAAATCAATGGGATATACTGATTATGAGCTTAATGATAGGCCCATTATTGGTATAGCAAATACATGGAACACCGTTGTTCCAGGCCACTTTAACCTTAACCAGGTATCGGAGTTTGTTAAAAAGGGTGTTTACAGCGCAGGCGGCACCGTTGTGGAATTCGGAGTAATCGGTGCATGCGACGGCGTTGCTCAGGGTCATATCGGCATGAATTACATACTCCCGTCAAGAGAGATTATCTGCAATTCAATCGAGATTATGGCGCAGGCGCATAGGCTTGACGCCGTTGTTTTGCTTGCTTCATGCGATAAAATTGTTCCGGGGGTACTTATGGCGGCAGCCAGGCTTGATATCCCTGCAATTGTGGTTGTGGGCGGGCCTATGCTCGGCGGAATTGAATTTGACGGAAGAAAAGCCGATTTTACATCCACGGATGAGGCGAAAGGAATGTACAGTGTAGGAAAGATTACCAAAGAGGAATACTGTGCCCTTGAGAATACAGCATGCCCCGGCTGCGGCTCATGTGCGTTCCTCGGTACAGCCAATACAATGGGATGCCTTTCAGAAGCACTGGGAATGAGCCTCCCCGGAAGTGCGCTTATACCTGCTGTTTACGGCGAAAGGCTCAGAAGCTCAGTCATGGCCGGACGCGCAATTGTAGATATGGTACATAAGGGGATTACAGCGCGTAAAATTATCACTAAGGAAAGCATCAGAAACGCTATTAAGGTTACAATGGCAATATGTGGCTCAACCAACGCTGTGCTACATTTAAGCGCTGTTGCCAATGAGGCGGAGCTTGGAATGGATGTTGTGCGTGAATTTGAGAAGCTTAATAAAACAACCCCACAGATTGCCAAGGTTAATCCGGCGGCTAAATGGGATATGGAGGACTTCTACAGGGCCGGAGGAATACCGAGAGTAATGCAGAGGCTTGGCGATATAATTGATACAAGCCTCATTACCTGTACTGGTAAGACAATCAAAGAAAATCTCGGCGAATATAAATTTGCTTATCCGGAAAATCCTGAAATTATTAAGACAGTTGAGGAACCGTTCAGCAAAACAGGCGGAGTTGCCGTGCTTGAGGGAAACCTTGCGCCTAATACTGCAATCAGCAAGCCCGGAGCAATTGACCCATCTCTACATCATTTTGTAGGCAGGGCAAGATGCTTTGACAGCGAGGAGGCCGCAGAGGAAGCAATACTTGGCGGAGTTATCCAGCCCGGAGAAGTAGTTGTTATCCGCTATGAAGGCCCTAAGGGAGGACCCGGAATGAGGGAAATGTTTAAGGCAATGAAATTTATGTACGGTGCCGGTCTTTCCAAGACATGCGCGCTTATTACGGACGGCCGTTTCTCGGGTACAAATAACGGATGCTTTGTAGGACATATTTCACCAGAGGCAGCAGAGGGAGGTCCACTTGCGATAGTTAAGGACGGCGATGAAATCCTTATTGATGTAAATGAAGGAAAGCTTGAGCTGCATGTTTCTGACGAGGAGATAGCGGATAGATTTAAAACCTGGAAACGCCCTGACAAGGAAATACCTAATGGATATTTAAGGCTTTACTCTAAGGTGGCTTCGTCCGCGGATAAGGGCGCTGTTATAGAAATTTAAGGGAGGAATTATAATGAATGATTTTCTTAAAAAGGTAAAAAACGGTGCAAAACCCGTTGGCACATTCTTTG
>CAUHBX010000047.1 GCA_959604475.1 uncultured Eubacteriales bacterium | reverse complement strand
ACAGGGCAGCTATAGGTGCAAGCGAGGTTTCAGATGCCGATATAGTTGTTGTTTCAGAGGAAACGGGATACATTTCCTTGGCTAGGGGAGGAGTTATATACAGAAACATAACTCCTGATGAGCTTAGGAAAATGCTTACCGTAAGCAAAAATGACACAGGCGCGGTGAAAAAGAAAATTATGTGGTGGAAAGGCAGGCGGTCCGATAATGAACAGCAGTAATAAATTCACCAAGGACATTGGATGGAAGCTTCTTTCCCTCGCCATAGCAATAGGGCTTTGGTTCACTGTTATAAATACTGAAAATCCGCTTGAGACGCGTTCTTATTCGGCTACTATACAAATTCAAAATCAGGAGTCCCTCTTTGAGAGAGGGTATGTTGTTGTAAATGAGGACGAGATTTCTTCGACGAGGATTACCGTAAGGCTCAGGGGCCAAAGGCTTGCACTTGATACACTGTCACAAAGCAGTACGAAGGTTCAGGCTATTGTGGATTTGGACAACGTAATATATTCTTATAACGGAGAGCCGGTTTCCGTTCCGGTTAATATAGTTATACCAAGCGTTGTCAACAATAGCTTTGAGATACTCTCGAAATCTGTTCAGAACGTGATGGTTGATATACAGCCGTATATAAATGAGGATTTTACCGTTAAGCCGGTCGTAAATTACAGCGATGCCAGCGTTAGGGAGCTTATAAACGCTGTAGCATCTCCAAGCACTATAACCGCTTACGGAGCAAAGAGTATTATTAACAGCATTGCCGAGGTCAGGGTTGAGGTCACACCTGAAAAGCTAGAGAATGATACCGTAATAACTGCTGTACCCGTTGCATACGATGCGGAGGGAAATGCTGTTAATAAAGTGACCTTCAGTTCTAAGGAGCTTTCTGTAAAAATAAGTATGGACAACCTCAAATCAGTTAGAGTCGCCGCCGATATTACTGGCAGGGCGGCCGCTGGATATGAGGTTACGGATGTGAGCATTAGCCCCGATTATATAGACGTTGCCGGCAGCAGTGACGAGCTGGCTGTCATTGGGGTCATAAGGCTGCCTGATGTTGATATAAACGGAGCGCAGGAGAATATTACGCAGGAGTATAACATACAGGACTACCTGCCAGAAGGCGTCCGTACTGTGGGAGGAGAAAGCGCTGTAAAGACTGTGACGGTTACAGTTAATGTTGAGCAGGAAGAGGAGAAGGAATTGACAATACCTTCTGAAAGCATAACGGACAACGCAACCACACCCGAAGGGTTATTTGCCGAAATTGACAGCGGCGATATCAGTATTACTGTCAGAGGCGCAAGCAGCGCTGTTGAAACCGTAAGCGCAGACGATATAAAGGCCTCGGTAGACTTGACAGACTACGAGGCTGGTACATATGAGGATGTACCTCTGATATTTACTTTGCCTGAAGGTATAACAATGGTCAGCGAAGGTGCTTCGGTTACGGTTACTGTTTCTTAAAAAAATTACGGGAAGGCAATCCTTGAGGCCTTCCCGTTTTTGGCAGGGGGCACGAATTTTATTATGCGGGAAGAAAATATAAAATCTGCAAAGGAATGGGCCCATGCTATATTTGAAGCTGCCGCTATATTATTGCTTCTGTTTGTTTTTTTATGGCCGGCCAAGGTAGAAGGCGTATCTATGTATCCTTCAATAGATGACGGAGACCGAGTCGCTATATGCCGTTTTGCGGCGAAGGCAGGAATTTATGGCCGGGGAGATTTGGTGGTTTTTGACGATGACGATTATACAGAGAACATGATTAAGAGGGTCATCGCCGTTGGAGGTGATACCCTGCATATAACCGACGGCAATGTCTATGTTAACGGAGTGCTTTTGGACGAGGCCTATGCAGAGGGATATACAGAGGGAGACGTATATATGGCCATACCTGAGGGCAGCGTTTTCGTGATGGGTGATAATAGGGAAAAAAGTATTGACAGCAGGGTATTCGGGACTGTAAGCACTGAAGATATTTATGGAAGAGTACTCATAAGATTTTTTCCTTTGAATAAAATAACAATATTTAATTAAGCAGTCATAAAAAGCCTTCCGGTGACTATATTTATATATAGATTACACTTGGGAGGTTATTTTATGCCATTGGAAGCGGCAACAGAGAAGATTACACTTAACAGCAGGGGAAGCGGCGAAAATGTTCAGCTCCTGACAGAAGGAGATATGATTGTACCCGATATCAATCCGGACATATATCAGATACTTAAGGCAGACGAGGATGTGGTAATCGATAAGGTCAAAACCGAACAGGGGCGTATAAATTTTTCGGGTAGACTTTTGGTATCGGTACTATATTACGGAAGAAAATCAGACCGTCAAATCAGTTTTATGAAAGCCGAATTTTCCATTGAGGACTACATAGTGTCCGACGGCATAACCGAGGATACAGACGCAGATATTATACCGGAAATCATACATACAGATTACAGGCTTATAAACGACAGAAAGATAAACGTGAAGGCTGTAACCGGGGTTAAGGCCACATGGAGCAACAGCGACGAGGTCGAGGCTGTAAAGGGAGTAACGGGTGATGATTCGCTTCAGACTAAGACAGGCATTATGAACACCGGAAACATAAACGAACATATCACGGAGGAATTTACTGTCAGGGAAGAGCTTAAACTGCCTGCCGGTAAGCCCGATATTGCAGAAATACTTGAGACTACAGCGGAAATCTGCCATAGAGAAGTAAGGGCGGCGGACGGACTGGCGCAGGTGAAGGGTGATTTTAAAATCTGTGTTATGTATGTAAGCACAGACGAGGAATTTACGATTGACTCAGCGGAGTTTTCAGTTCCGTTCAACGGAAGCATTGATATACCGAAGGCCGACGATGATATGTTCTGTATGGTGAGAATGAAGCCTATAAATGTCAATGCGGATATTGCTGCTGACAGCAGCGGAGAACCAAGGGCGATTGATGTAGACGTTACAGTAGGGGTTGTTATAAAGTCTTTCAGCAGAAAATCAAACACAATACTGGAGGATGCCTATTCCCTTTCGGCTCCTGTAGATATTACAAAAAAAGACGTGGAATATATTGAACTGTACGGAAGAAACAAGGCACAGGGTACATTCAGGGGCTCGGTGTCAACAGAGGCCAAACAGCCTGATATGATGCAGATTGTAAAGGTATGGGGAAATATAAGGAACGGCAGAGTAAGCGCTACGGACAACATAATAAATGTGGACGGAACCGCCGACATGAAGCTTATGTATATAGCAAAGGACGATAATACACCGTTAAATGTCATTGAAACCTCCATTCCTTTTTCGCAGGCAATTGAAATAAAAGGCGTAAACGATAATATGTCCTTGGATGTTGTTACAGAAATAGAGGATATCAGCTTCAGCATGCTTTCGGAAAAAGAGGCGGAAATACGCATAACAGTAAGCTTTGATGTTGTGGCGTGTGAAAATAAAAAATGCGGCATAATTGTGGATATTACCGAGTCTGAGAACCCTCAGGACTGCCCTATCAGCGGCGGGGCTGTGATTTATACGGTTAAAAAGGGAGATACGCTATGGAATATCGCAAAAAAATATCATACAACGGTAGACGATATAGTTAGGCTTAACAAAAACAAAATTGACAATCCCGACCTCATCTATCCTGGGCAGAGATTTTTAATACTTAAGAAATTTGTATAACTAACTTAATTTATGCGCTGTTGTGCTGAAGTGCGTTTAAGTATATAATAAACATATGATAAAGGCAATTTAGGAGGGACTTAAGATGAAAAAATCATTATATTTTGCATTGTCTGCCGTATTGGCATTTTCACTGATTGGCTGTACTAAAAGCGGCACGGACAATCCAGGACAAAATGTACAGCAGCAGGAAGATAAATACTTAGAGGCTGTAAAGGATTACTTCCCTGATGATAACCTATACCGCTCGTATAACGGATATGCGGAAGCCGGGTTTGAGGTTAAATTTGACGGTGTTGAAAAAAATGAAGCAATGACTGTATACAAATATGCGGGAGCCATGAACGATGAACGCGGGACTGATGAGGACGGCGACAGGATCTTCTATGTAACATACACAATTTCAAATAATACTATAATTGAGAGCGTAACAAATGAAGACCCTATGGCTGAAAGCAAAAATAATGTATATTCAAAGCTCAAGGATTTGGTTGTACTTTCAGGAAATATAGAAGAGGGCGGGAACTGGGAGCAGACGGTAGAGCTTGACGGCAAGGAGCTTACGGCTAAAACAACAATTACCGAGGTTACCGAGGACAGCTTTAAAACCATAACTGAGGTGGAGGCCGAGGGCTATAAAGATGGAAAGTATACAGAGCAAAGGACATATACCAAGGGCAAGGGACTTACGGGCTTTAACAATACTCCCTACGGTTCCGACAAGGATGATATGCTTATATTTGGATATGCATACTCAATAGACAATGAAGAATCCATAACAGGAATGATTTAATAGAGAGGCGGTACTTATGTGCTGCCTCTTTTTATATTGCTATTTGAGTTTGAAATACTATATAATATAAACACATTAAATTTTAGGAGAGATACCCATGGAAGACAGGGATTACAAATATATATTAAAGGAATTTTTAAATATTACCGACGACGGATTTGTTATTATGGACAAAAATGGACTTATATCCGATATTAACGATAAATACTGCAACTTTTTAAAAACCTCTAAGGAGGAGGCCGTAGGTAAAAATATCAACGAGGTTATTCAAACGACAAAGCTCCCGCATCTTATGGAAAATAACGGCAGCGAAGAAGGAGAAATAATCAGAATAGGTGAGGATACCGGCTTTACCGAGGACGCTCTTGTGATAGTAAACAGGACTGGAGTCTGGGATGAGGAAGGAAAGGCAATCGGGGCTATCGCCCAAGTTAAATTCCGGCTGCAGACAATGGACTCGGCTCAGAAGCTTATGAAAAAATATAATGAGCTAGAATACTATAAGGATGAATATCTTAAAAATACGGGCAATTATTTTGAGGAGGCGCTTGGCTCCAGCGAGGTTTTCAATGAGGCAAAAAAACAGGGAATGAAGGCTGCCAGAACGTCATTTCCGGTGCTGCTTACAGGTGAAACAGGGACTGGTAAAGAAGTATTTGCAAATGCTATTCATAATGCTGGGGACCGAAGGGATAAGCCTATGATAAGCATAAACTGTGCTGCCATACCGGGCGACCTGTTGGAATCGGAGCTTTTTGGTTATGAGGAGGGCTCGTTTACTGGGGCGAAGAAAGGCGGAAAAAAGGGAAAAATTGAACTGGCTAATGAGGGAACACTTTTTCTCGATGAAATCGGCGATATGCCGCTTAATATGCAGGCTAAGCTGCTTAGGGTTCTTCAAGAGAAGGAAATTGAAAAAATCGGAGGTTATAAGACTATTCCTGTAGATATAAGGATTATTGCGGCTACCAGAAAAAACCTAGAGGAAATGATTGAAAACGGACAGTTCAGAGAGGACCTTTATTACAGGCTGAACGTAATAAATATAGAAATGCCGCCTTTAAGGAAAAGGAAAAGCGATATACCTGTGCTCGCAAGACATTTTTTAAGCAGGCTGAACAAAGAATATAAAACTAACATTATGCTTTCAAATGAGGTGCTGGACTGCTTTACGGGATATTCGTGGCCCGGTAATATTAGGGAGCTGGACAATATTATAAAAAGCGCATATGCCTCATGTGACTCATTTAAAATACGGCTTATGGATTTGCCGTCCAAAATGGTTGCAAGCCATAAGGTAGGGGAGGGAAAAAGCTCAGATATTAAAAGGCTATCAAACCTTATGGATGAATATGAAAAAAGCATTATATTGGAGGAGCTGAGACGAAACGGCTGGAACTGCAGAAGGGCTGCTGATGAGCTGGGAATTCATAAAAGCCTTTTGTATAAAAAAATAGACAAGTACGGTATTGACCTTAACCGTGAACGTTATGGAGATAGCAATTAAGTAAAAGCTGCCGCAAAGCGGCAGCTTTTTATAAATTAATTAAATCATTTTCCTGCATAAACGAAAGTATTTCTTCCCTCATTTTTTTTGCCGCCGGGCTGATGGCCTCCGGATGTGAGCATACAAGCCCCAAAATTCTGTACTCAGGCGGGTCAATCGGATAAATATTTACGTTCTTGGGTTTTTCATCAAAAAGCATTATCGGCATAATACTTATCCCTAAACCGCTTTCTACCATTGCGGTTATAGATGTATTTGCGCAAATATGGAATGAAGATTGGACAGGAATATTGTTTTTTCTTAAAAATTCCTTTGTATCTCTGTCACTTCCCTGTGCCTGCATTATAATAGGCATTTTTTTAATTTCTGCTATGGTTATATATGTCTTGTTTTCGGGTATAAAATCATTGGGAGTTACACATACGAGCATATCCTTATGAAGAAGCAGTACGTCCTTGTTGGGTATAAGGTCCTTTGTCACGAACGCAATGTCAACCACAGATGTTTCTACCCAGTATTTTATATCATCATAGCCGCTTTCATATACCTGTATATCAATATCAGGATATTTTTGGTGGAATGACTTTATTATTTTAGTAAGCCATCTTATTGTAGTGCTGTTGTAAGAGCCTATCCTGACGGTTCCGTTTGATACCCCCCTGATTTGTCCTGCCTCCTGCTTAAGGCTTTCTTCATCCTGAAGCATACGGCGGATAGACGGCAAAAGCCTTTCTCCGTTTCTGGTAAGGCATACCCCGTTCCTGGTCCGGATAAATAGTGAAAAACCCATTTCATCTTCAAGGGCGGAGATGGTATGGCTGATTGCTGACGGAGTAAGGTTAAGGGCCTTAGAGGCTTTTACAAAGCTTCCATGCAGTACAACAGAATCGAATATTTTGCATGTATAAAGTGTCATATAATCACATCCAGTTGAAATTAATTTAATTATATATATATTTAAGTGATAAAAACTTCTTCTTATATTCT
>CAUHBX010000046.1 GCA_959604475.1 uncultured Eubacteriales bacterium | reverse complement strand
GAAGGAATAAGCCTATGCCTAAATGAGGCTATCAAACGGCACCGAATGGATAAAACAAAAATGGCGCTGTTATTCGTTGATATAGACGATTTTAAACTGTTTAATGATAGATACGGTCATAATGTAGGTGACCAGGTTTTGCTATTTATGACATCCGTTTTATCAAGGGAAACAGAAGGTAAAGTGGGCCGAATAGGAGGAGATGAATTTTTAGTTGTCATTGAAAAACCTGAGTATGTCCAAAATTTAGAAAGATGTTTAGAGAGAATGGAAAAAGATGCCTTTGACAAGTTTACTGTTCGAGGCAGTGGAACCAGACTAAAGGTATCATGCAGTATCGGTGCGGTAAAAATAGATTTTAATCTAGAGGAATTCAGCGAATTAACAATGGAAAAACTAATTGATTTGGCTGATTCAGCAATGTATAAGGCTAAAACGAATGGAAAAAATGGATATACAATTCTAAACTATGAGGATATGGACTAGACGTAAATTTACACAATCTGCTGTCGGCTAAATAGAAACATAATAAAAACTGGACTGAATAGAGCAAAGCTCTTATCGGCCCAGTTTTTGACTGTAAAATTATAGCTTAAGATATTTTTTAATTTCCCTCATCATTGCCGGAATATCTAGCGGCTTAGCCAAATGGCTGTTCATGCCAACTTTTTTAGCTAATTCTATATCTTCGGCAAAAGCGTCAGCTGTCATAGCAAAAATTGGAATAGAATCAGCGTCAGGGTGGCGTGAGCTTCTGATACGCTTTGCAGCCTCATATCCGTTCATAACCGGCATTTGTATATCCATCAGTATTAAATCATAATATCCGGCAGGTGACTGTTCAAAAAGCTCGGTACATATAAGACCGTTTTCAGCAACATCTACCTGAGCACCGCAGCCCGATAAAAGCTCACAGGCTATAAGCCTATTTATTTCATTATCTTCAGCCAAAAGAATACGCCTTTCTGAAAGATTAGTTTCGTCTCCTGTTTCTTCTGACGAAGCTTTTTCATTGAGCACATACTGTTTTATACAGTGATATAGTGTTGACCTGAAAAAAGGCTTTTGTATAAATCCATTAACTCCGGCTTCAATGGCCTGCTTTTCTATACTCGTCCAATCATACGCAGATATAATTATAATTGGTACATCGTTTCCAATCAGGCTACGGATTGCTTGGGCTGCCTCTAAACCGTTTAAATCGGGCATTTTCCAGTCAAGCAGAACAAGGCTGTAATCTTCGCCGTTTTCATGGGCATTAACTGCTTTTTCCACAGCAGCTTTCCCGCTGTCTGTAACATCAGCGTCCATACCTAAATCGTGCAAAAAATCATCTGCTGAACGGCAGGTATCAAAGTCATCATCAGCAACTAATATACGCAAAGAGGGAAGATTTAGAGTCTCCTGTGAGTTATCCTCAGGCAGCAGCAAGTCGAGGTCCACAATAAATACAGAACCCTTTTCAGGAATGCTTTGTACAGATATGCTTCCGTTCATCATATCAACTATCATTTTTGTTATGGCCATTCCTAAGCCGGTTCCCTCAATTTGATTTATAACGTCGTTTTTCTCTCTTGTAAATGAATCAAATATATGTTCGATAAACTCAGGCTTCATTCCAATGCCAGTATCTGAGACACGGAATGTAAAGTGGGCATGATTTTTAAGCACAGACTGTGTTTCAGTCACATCGACACTGATTGAGCCGCCGTCTGGAGTAAATTTCAAGGCATTTGAAAGCAGATTAAGCAAAATCTGATTTAATCGAAGTGCATCAAAACATAGTGTTTCATTTACTATATTATGCAAATGAATACTAAAGTTCTGTTTTTTCTTTTCAGCTGTCGGCTGTATAATTCTTACAAGATTTATCAATAAATTCTCTAAAGACGCAGTGTCATTATTAAGCGCCATTTTTCCGCTTTCAATTTTTGACATATCCAAAATGTCATTTATTAAGCCGACAAGCAACTGGCCCGAAAGGTCAATATTTTTTAAATATTCCTTAACCTTTTCAGGCTCATCGACATGGTCTAAAGCAAGCTTAGTCATTCCTATCACTGCGTTCATAGGAGTACGTATATCATGCGACATATTAGACAGAAATTGACTTTTTGCAATGTTGGCGCTTTCTGCTGCTTTACGGGCTTTTTCCTCTGCCAATAGAATTTGTCTTGTCGCCTTCCTATATAATATGATAAATGCTGCCATAATCAGAGCACTGCCTGATATCAAAAATAAAAATATTTGAGAATTTTTAATTATATTATTTGACTGCTCCATAATAACGCTGTTAGGTATGATTGACACAACATACCAACCTTCTGTATTTTCTATAGGAACATAACAAAATACATAGTCTTCTTTTTGATAATTAAAACGTGCCGCTCCGCTTTTTCCGTTTTTAAAAGCCTCCTTAAACGAAGCTATTTCATTGATATCATTACCCTGCAGGTCAATGATATCAAATAAATTTTGGAAAGTCCTGTTACTGTTGCGGTGCTGTGAACGTATTAATATATCGCCGCTTTGGTTAACAACATATGAAAAACCTGTATCGTTATAGAATGAAAGGGAAAAGCGTTCAGAAATATCTGAAAGTTTTTGCGTTTTTTGTACTATTCCCTCTGCACCGTCAGACCAGATGAAGCGTTTATAATATCCGATAGTCCAAACGCCAGTATAATCGTCTAGATACGGCTCTCGAATACCCTGTTCGCTAAATAAACGATAATTTTCCAGTTGTTCAGTCTTAAGTTCGACACCATAATTTGTCTGGTCTGTGTAAACAATTCCCGTATCTAAGTTTATGCAGATGTAGCTTGACTTCGGAGAAGACGCCAGATTCATTCTGCTGATTAGAGTATCTGCATCATGAGAACTTTCTGCTGAAAGTTCTGCAGCAAGCCAATCAAGCATTTCTGTTTCCTTTTCTATATAAGTGTCGAGGGCATGGCTTCCCTGTGCAGTTACCTCCGATATATCTGTGACAGATTTATTCCAAAGTGCGCTGTGGACGCTGTATATGTAATAAAAGCCGCTTACAAATATTACAGCGATAAATAAACTGAGCAAGAGGATTATATTCCATTTTTGTTTTATTTTCATATTGTTTTACCTCGGCTCCTGTTGATTCTTCCATTCAGCCAACAAGTTTTCCATATATAAAACAGCTTCGTCAGAGCTGGAACCATTAAGCATTTCAACTATACATTTACGTGATATATCCCAAATTGGAAATTCCAGGTTGTCATCTGAACCAATTACACTGCGGCCATTTGTCAGATACGGACTAATAGACTGAATTGATTTTTCATTAGAGAGCTTATTATCCTTTAATGGGCTAAACGAGCTTTGGCTGTCGACGAATTCCCACATTACATCATCCCTTGTAAGATATTCTACAAATTTTTTTGCTTCATCCTGGTATGGGCTGTCCGAATTAATGCTGATGCGAGTATCTATATTTATAACAAGTACGCTGCCATCTTCCATAATGGGATAGGGATGTACCTCAAATTCAAAATCAGGTTCAAGTTCATACAGTCTGGGAACTGCCCAGGCACCGGTCAGCATAAAAGGCTGTTCTCCTCTGGCAAATATTATAAGGTCATCCTTTGTTTTTGCTGTGTTAAGTGTTTTATCACTGTCTATCCATCCCTGTTCAAGCATCTGTTCAACTAAGGTAAAACCTGGGATAAATGTTTTGGACAAGCTTTCCTGATCACTGTTGAAATTTTTAAGAATTTGAACTGAATCATTACTTTCATAGATAGGCAGCATAGATTTCGCAATGGCAATCGTTTTAAGAGATATATCATTATTTGCAATAACTGGGGTGATACCTACAGACACAAAATAGTTGCATACCTCCTCAAATTCCGACAAGTTTTTGGGTATGATTTGATTATGTTCTTTTAAGAGGTCTAAATTGCAGTATAGGCCGAATGCAGATATAGATGTTGGTAGATAGTCAATAACACCATGAGCTGTGATTTGACTTTTAGCCAGGTCGCTGAAGTTATCCAGTGTTGATATATCAGATAAATCAGCAAGCTTACCCCGGTCTTCAAGTTCCAAAACTCTTTCGTGGTCTACCATAAATATATCGTCGCCATTATGTGTGTTGATTCTTTTATCAAGGACATCAAAGTATTGCGGACTTTTTATTCCATCATAGGATATCGAGATATCTGGATATTCATCCATAAATCCATGGAGGGACACCTCAATTGCCATAACGTTAAGGGCTTCATATTTATATCCAAAAAAAGATAAATTGATCTGCTCCTGATTTTTTTCTTGGCCTGAATCGAAAACAATATTTTCACTGCTTTTATTGGCACATCCGTTCAGCATTGCAGCAGCTGCGCTTAAAGCAATAATACCAGTTATTATTTTCATAGACTTCAATGCTCATCCCCCCAGACTTCAACCTAATATTATAAATTCTATTTTATCATGGCGTTAAAGCCAATACAAGGATATTGTTATTTTTGCAATTTGACTTTTAATTCGTTAGTGCTTTTTATTGCTAACATATTTATTTTGTTGTAAAATAAATACAAGAATTATAGTACGGATATATTAAATATAAGGGGGAAAAACAATGAGAGATGAGATTTTAGTAGGCAAAATTCGGGACCTGCCAAATGCACCTGGGTGTTTTATAAAAAATGCAACGAAGAAAATTGTTTTTGGGCCAAAACATTTTAGTGATGAATTTGTAATGAGATGCTGGACGCTGGAGCCGGAAGCAGGAGAAAAAGACCAGCACAAGCACGGTTGGCCGCATTGGTGTGTGCTTTTAGAAGGGGAAGGCTACTTTGTTATAGATGGGGAAGAACACCATATGGAGCATGGAACTTGGATTTATATTCCGGGTAAGGTTCCTCACAGATTTTATAATTCCTCAAAAACGGACAAACTTGAACTGCTGTGCATAGTTCCGCCAAAAGGGGACATAGACCCTACGCTTATGGGCTGTTGAAAATAAAAGGCGGAAACTCCGTCTTTTCGTTTATTGAAATTTACGATGGAGGCGTTTTTATGGAAAGTACAATACTTTGGGGCTGTATTGCTGATGATTTTACCGGAGCCTCAGATGCCGCTTCTTTCTTTGAAAAAGGCGGTCTGAAAACCGTACTCTACAATGGAATACCAAAAGCAGGTACAGTAATAGACAATGATGTTAAGGCAGTAGTTATTGCCCTTAAAATCAGAAGTATAGAGGCGGACGAAGCTGTTAAAACAGCGCTCGAAGCTCTTAAATATTTGAACAGCATAAACGCAAGTCAGATTTATTTTAAATACTGCTCTACATTTGATTCCACACCGAAGGGAAATATAGGACCAATCGCAGATGCAATAATGGATGCATTAGGTGAAACTAAAACTATTCTTTGTCCTGCTCTTCCTGTAAATAAAAGGACTGTAGTAATGGGAAGGCTTTTTGTAGATGATGTTCCACTTGATAAAAGCCCGATGAAAAATCATCCTGTAAACCCAATGTGGGAAAGCGAAATTGCGGAATTAATGAAGCCTCAAAGCAAATATCCATGCATTAATGTGGATCTTGAAGAAATGGAGGAAGAAAACGAGGAAATATGGAACAGGCTAAATGAGTTTGAGAAGCTGGCAGGAAATTACTATATTGTTCCAGACTATGTTAAAGAAGAGGACGCAGTTAGAATAGCTGAGATTTTTGGTTCTCTTAAATTTCTTACAGGCGGATCCGGGATAATTAAAGCCCTGGCTGAAAGAAGCGGCGGAGAAGAGAATGTGTGCCCTGACGACAGCAGTACAGATGGAAAAGCCGTTATTATTGCCGGAAGCTGCTCTGCGGCCACAAGAGGGCAGGTTGAGGAATTCATAAATAAAGGCGGAAAAGCTTTTAAAATTGATGCCATAAGGCTATTGTATGAGAAACAAACCGTTTCAGACCTTTGGAATTTTGTTTTGGAAAACGAAGATGAGACCGTACTTATATACAGCTCCGATACTCCCGACAATGTGGTATATAACCAGAGGCATGGCGCAAAGGAAATATCTGAAAGCTTGGAAAATACTATGGCTGAGCTTGCGGAAAAAGCGTTAAATAATGGATACAGCAGAATAATAGTTGCCGGAGGAGAAACCTCGGGAGCTATAACAAAAAAGCTTGGCTTTAATTCATATATTGTAGGAAAATCTGTTGACCCCGGCGTACCTATAATGACCCCTACCGAAAACAGAAACGTAAGGCTTGTATTGAAATCGGGAAATTTTGGTGCAGTTGATTTCTTTGAAAAGGCAGTTAAGATGTCGGGTAACTAACTTTATTAAGTCATAAAATAAAAGCGGATAGACTATCCGCTTTTTATTTATCAGAATTTATTCTTGCATGTAATCAGTCCGTGCTTTACACAGTAGATATACAGCTTGCCGCCTCTCATAAAGGGTATGCGGAATGACGGACTCTGTTCTGGATAAAGACGGTTAAGATATATTTTATCGCTTTTTACATAAGCTGCAAATGAAATATAGTGGTCTTTACACATCTCATGGTCGATAGTAATATAATAATCCAAATCAATTTCCTCAATTTTAACATTCGGACTTTCACAGTCAGATGGGACAAGAGGCTCAAGCTTTCTGCCGCAGCAGAAGATTGACGCACTTCCTGTGCTGACTAATATGTTACCGCAGGTGGGACATACATAAAATCTTACTTTATTTATATTTCCGTTGTCAGGCTTATTAGGTGTTATTTCTCCCTCCATGAGCTGGCCTATTTCGGCTCCGAGCATAACAGACAGCTCCGGCCAGAATGAAAGGTCAGGGCAGCCTAAACCTGTTTCCCATTTTGATACGGTTTTGTTACTTATACCAAGCGCGTCGGCTATGTTTTTCTGAGTTAATCCCTTTTCCTTTCTTAGCTTAGATATTAGCTGTCCAATTTTTATACAATCCATTTTTAATTCCTCCGTTTGCATAATTATATCATAATTTAAGTCATTTCCATATTAAT
>CAUHBX010000045.1 GCA_959604475.1 uncultured Eubacteriales bacterium | reverse complement strand
ACAAAGCGGGTGCGGAAAAACCACTGCCCTTAATATAATAGCCGGCCTGACTAAGGCCGACGGTGGAAACATAACCGGCAATGAGGGACGAATTTCATATGTTTTTCAGGAGGACAGACTTCTGGAGCAGTTAAGCGTAAAGGAAAATATTATGCTCACGGCTCGTAACAGGAAGGCCGCAGACAGCTTCATAGCTGCTGCGGGCCTGTCGGATTGTATTGATATGTATCCTGCCGATATGAGCGGAGGAATGAAAAGGAGGACGGCTATAGCAAGGGCGGTCGCCTTTGACGGCGATATACTTCTGCTTGACGAGCCATTTAACGGCATAGATGAGAAAAGAAAGGAAGCCATAGCGGAATTTCTTAAAAGCTTTGCGTCAGATAAGATTTGTATTATGGTTACTCATGACAGGGCAGACGCCGGATTAATGGGAGCAAAAATATTTGAAATTATTGATAATAATTATTGACTAATATCTGTTATCTGGTAAAATGTAATTGGGTGATATTATGAATAAAAAGCAGATAGATATATATGAAAAAAGAGGATATGACAACGCATTTTTTGCCACAGGCTATACAAAAGAACGGGCAGACGCGTGTGTGAAGAAAATTTATGAGGTTTACAGGAAAAAACTTTTGGAGGACGGCTATTACGGCTATGGGGAAAACCGCTCAATGCCGGAAAAAATTGAGGACGATGAGAAAATTAATTATATTGACCTTATAAAGGATGTGGATTTTACCGATAGGCGAAGCGTTTTTCTTAAGGAGCTGGACGCAGAGGAGCTCAATTTCATGGAGAAATACGTAATATACGGAAAGCATCTGCTTCAGGCTGGAAAAATCGACGACAGGTGCGTATATACAAAGGAGACTGACGCTTATAAGGATTTATGCATGAATATAGTCGGCCAGCAGGAAATGAAGGAAACCCTCTGCAAGCTTGGGGCGGTATTTTCATACAGCCAGAAAAGGAAGCTGTATGACCTGAACACAGCGGACATACATAAGGTGTTCGCGTTTATAGGTCCTCCGGGCACGGCCAAAACTACCTCAGCCAGATATTTTGCAAGAATGATGAGCGAGGAGGGCGTTTTAAGCGGCCACAGGATTGCCTACGTAACAGGCACACAGCTAAAGGCAAAATATATAGGCCAGACAGCTGCGAAAGTACATGACATTTTCATGGATAATGATATAATAATAATTGACGAGGCTTATTCCCTTGTAAATTATAATGAGACCGCAAGAACCGACAGCTTTTCGCAGGAGGCGCTCGCACAGCTTTGCATAGAGGTAGAGGACCACAGCTATGATAAGCTGATAATATTCGCCGGATATGGCGGGGATATTGATGACAAGCACAACAAGATGAAAAGGTTTCTTGACGAGAACCCCGGAATAAGCAGCCGTATTACATTCACGGTCAATTTTTCCTCCTATAATGAAGAGGAAATGCTGGATATATTTGAGCTTTTAGCCAATAACGCCAGCTACAGGCTGGAGGAAGGCTGGAGGGATATACTCCTGCCGTTTTTCAGGGAGAGGATAAAGGCAAGCAACTTCGGCAACGGAAGGGAAGCCAGAAGGCTTCTTGAGCACTCCATGTCCATAGCGGCCCAGAGATATATAGAATGGGAGAGGACATTCCCCAGCTTTTCAAGTGAGGCTGAAAGGGAAAAAGAAGAGGTGCTGCGCCTGACGATATTGACCTGTGAGGACCTTAAATCCGCTGTTAAAGCCTTCCTTTACGCGGAAAAGGTTATAAGAGGCAGAGAAGACTGATTTACCAAAGGAGGATATTTATGAACGCTTTTACCTACTACATGCCTGCAAAGGTGTTTTTCGGCAAGGACTGCATAATGAACAATAAGGAGGCATTTCTGCCCCTTGGAAAGAAAGCGCTTATCTTCACAGGAAGACATTCGGCTAAAATAAACGGCTCCCAGAACGACATAGAAAACGCGCTTGACGCAGTCGGCATTGGGCACGTTTTGTTTGACGAGGTTGAGGAAAACCCTTCGCTTGAGACAATAGAAAAGGCCGCAAAAATCGGCCTGTCCGAGGGCGTGGATTTCGTGATTGGAATTGGCGGCGGTTCGCCTATGGACGCGGCTAAGGGTGCGTCATATCTTATAGCTAATCCCGGAACTGGCGCTGATATGCTTATGCAGGAGGGACAGTACCGCCATACGCCCATTGTAGAGGTTGCCACCACCGCGGGCACTGGCAGCGAGACGACGCAGTACGCTGTTTTCACGCTTCACAACCAGGGCACAAAGAACGGTGCTGTGCAAAAGGCGTTCGCAGATATCGCGTTCCTTGACGCGAAATATACAGAGAGCCTTTCTGATAAGGTGACTGTAAATACGGCAATTGACGCGCTTACACATCTTATTGAGGGATATACATCTAAAAAGGCCAATTTTATAAGTGATAAAATAGCCGAGGGCGGCTTTAAAATTTTTGCCGAATGCATACCGTCTATTAAGGCGCTTGACTTTAATGAGGAAATAAGGGAAAAGCTTCTCCTTATGTCCACAATCGCAGGTATTGTAATTGCTCAGGCGGGAACATCGCTTCCCCATGCCTGCGGATATATGCCTACCTATGAAAGGGGAATACCGCACGGGCGTGCTAACGCCATATTTACAAGGGCGTATCTTGAACTTTTCCCTGACCAGACAAAGGCAAACACTATTCTTGACATTCTTGGCTTTGACAGCCTTGAAAGCTTCAATGATTTCCTTAAATCCGTTTTGGAGCCAAGAGAGGAGTTTACGGAGGCCGACGTTGAGAGATACACAGACGTGCTTATGTCGACTCCCGGAAAGCTTGCGCTTCATCCGTATCCGCTTACACGCGGGGAAGTTTATGAAATGTATAAAAAGAGCCTGCTGATATACTAAGCAGGCGTTTAAGCCCAGCCTATTGGCCGGGCTTTTTTAATATTATTGTAATATTATTTCATTTGCACTTATTTGAAGATTATGGTATTCTTGTATTGTATGATAACCTAGCGGGAATATTATTTTTTGTCGGGGAAAATAAGGTGCCCTGTGGCTCATATAAAGTCGTATTATGAAAAAAGGAGGTGAAAAGATGATTAAAAAGATATTTAGGTATGTTGTAACACTTGTTGTCATGACTATAGCGGTAGGTCTTTTATATGCCTTTTATAACAATAATCTTTGGGGGATACAGGAGTATATACCGGATTACGTTGTTATTTTATTCGGCATTTTTATCGGAATCATTTATTTTATATTATTTTCAGACGTTGCCGCGGACGCGATTATGAAGCAGGTAGGAATAGCGGAAGGCAAGCTTGTAAAGATGGAAATTAAGGAGCTTATAACAGGCGTATTCGGTGTTGTTATAGGCCTTGTAATAGCGAACCTTATTGGCGTGGCCCTTAACGGCTACGGTATTGTTGGTACGGGTATAACGGTAATACTTAATATTACACTCGGATTTTTGGGATACCGTGTTGCCACAAGGAAAAGGGACGAGCTTGAAATGCCGATGTTTAAAAACAGCCAGGTTAAAAATTCGGCGGGGCGCCCTAAAATTCTTGATACCAGCGTAATAATTGACGGCAGAATACTCGACCTTCTTCATACAGGATTTATAGAAGGGAAAATAATTATTCCGACGTTTGTGCTTGACGAGCTGAGACATATTGCTGATTCCTCGGACGGCCTTAAAAGAAACCGCGGAAGAAGAGGGCTTGACATCTTAAACGAAATACAAAAGCAGCTTGAGGTGCCGGTTGTAATAAAAGAGTTCAATACAAAGGAAAAAATTGAGGTTGATTCAAAGCTTCTGAAAATGGCTGAAAAAATGGACGCTTATGTCGTGACAAACGATTATAACCTAAATAAAGTCGCCGAGGTCAGGGGCGTAAGGGTGCTTAATATAAATGAGCTGGCAAACGCCGTTAAGCCTATGCTGCTTCCCGGCGAGGAAATGACTGTGACAATCATTAAGGCCGGAAAGGAAAACGGCCAGGGTATAGCTTATCTTAACGACGGAACAATGATAGTAGTTGAAGGCGGTTCGAATAAAATCGGAGAGGTGCTTGAGGTGGTTGTAACAAGCGTTCTTCAGACCTCAGCAGGACGTATGATATTTACTAAAATAAAGAATGAGTAAAATTATGAAGGATAAAATTTTTTGCTCCGCGATAATTGTAGCCGCTGGCAGCGGTAAAAGGATGGGCGCGGACAGGCCCAAGCAGTTCTTAGAGCTTTGCGGAAAAACTATTATCGAGCGAACAGCCGCTGTTTTTGGCGGCTGTTCGGCTGTTGACGAAATAATAATCGTATCGGGCAAAAACGACATTGATGAGTGCAGGGGGCTTTTAAGCTTCCTGAATAAGCCTGTTAAGTATGTGTTTGGCGGCAGTGAACGGTATGAATCGGTATTTAACGGCTTAGCCGCTGTGGATGAACGCTGCGAAATTGTCATCATACACGATGGTGTGCGCCCATTTGTAACGGAGGATATTATAAGCTCATCAATAACAGCCGCTGTAAAATATGGCGCCTGCGCAGTAGGCGTCAGGTCTAAGGATACGGTTAAGATATGCGGCAGCGACGGCTTTGTGCTTTCCACCCCGGTCAGGGACAATGTATACAGCATACAGACACCTCAGACGTTTAAGAGGGATATAATAATGAAGTCATACGATTATGCTATCAAAAACAGCATATTCGGCACAGACGATTCCGCACTGGCTGAAAATGCGGGGTTCAAAGTGAAAATAATAGAAGGAAGCTACGACAATATAAAGATAACTACCCCGGACGACCTGCTTGTCGGGGAAAAAATACTGAGTGGAGGCGGAGGCTATAAAGACTGTTGACATATATACCGACGGAGCGTGCTCCGGAAATCCGGGAAGCGGCGGCTACGGCGCCGTTATGCTGTATAACGGTGCGAGAAAGGAACTGTCTGAGGGCTACAGGCGTACGACGAATAACAGAATGGAGCTTTTGGCCGTTATAAAGGCACTTGAGGCTTTAAAGGAAAAATGCCGTATAAATCTTTACAGCGACTCAAAATACGTTGTTGATGCCGTAACAAAGGGATGGGCGAAAAAATGGCAGGCCAACGGCTGGAAAAAGGCGGATAAGAGCAGAGCTCTAAATACAGACCTTTGGGAGAGGCTTCTGGCGCTTCTGGATTACCACGATGTTACCTTTATATGGGTAAAGGGACATGCTGATAATGTTGAAAATGAGAGGTGCGATTTTTTAGCGAGAAGTGCGATTGAGGGCGGAAATTTGATAGAGGACAAAAATTATGAAAGCGGCTGCTGAAGATTTGAGAAAAATGTCTGTTAATTAATGGTAAAATATTTGTAATGCGTTTAAATATCTGTTGACTTCATTTCCAAAGTATGTTATTCTTCATTTGTAACGTTTTTATAAGCTGTAATGCCATGGTGGCAGTAACGGCGCTTTATTTACACATTAGTAGGAGGACTCAAAATGAAAAAAGGTACAGTAAAATGGTTCAATGCGGAAAAAGGCTTCGGATTTATCTCCGTACCCGGCGAAGATGACGTATTTGTACACTTCTCAGCTATCCAGACAGATGGCTACAAAACTCTTGAAGAGGGCCAGGAAGTAGAATTTGAAGTAGTACAGGGCGCTAAAGGACCTCAGGCTGCGAACGTAACAAAGGCTTAATCTTAGTATTAGTATCCAAACTGTGTAAACAGGTAGAATATATATATAACAGGTTATGCGAATACCCTTCACTTAGGTGAGGGGTATTTTTTTGCCCTAAGGCCTCCAAAATGTCTTATTTTTTGTGCAAAAGAAATACTTATTACCGCATAAACGGCCGAAGTTTGGCTAGATGATTATTGTAATGACAAATTTAATATGCTAAAATAATTCAGTTAGATGTTTTTAAACTATGACATTCGAAGGAGCAGCATAAATGAGAAAAGCAAGAGAAGACGTTAGAAATATAGCAATTATAGCCCATGTCGACCATGGTAAAACAACATTGGTGGACGAGCTTTTGAAACAGAGCGGAACCTTCCGCACAAACCAGGTTGTACAGGAAAGGGTAATGGATTCCGGCGATATTGAGAGGGAAAGAGGAATAACAATACTCTCGAAGAATACGTCGGTGCATTATGGAGATATTAAAATCAATATTATAGATACGCCAGGACATGCTGATTTCGGAGGCGAGGTAGAGCGTGTGCTGAAAATGGTAAACGGCGTTGTGCTTGTTGTAGACGCGTTTGAGGGACCTATGCCCCAGACTAAGTTTGTTCTCAAAAAGGCGCTTGACCTTGACCTTCCCGTTGTTGTATGCGTAAACAAGGTAGACAGGTTTGAGGCAAGGCCGGAAGAGGTTGTAGACGAAGTGCTTGAGCTTTTCATGGACCTAGACGCTAACGAGAACCAGCTGGATTCGCCATTCGTTTTCGCTTCGGCAAGAAAGGGAACCTCATCTCTTGACCCTATGAAGCAGCATGACACAATGAAGGACCTTTTTGAAACCATTATAAGCCATATTCCCGCTCCCGAGGGAGACGAGGAAGAACCTGTCCAGGCGCTCATCTCAACGATTGACTACAGCGAATATGTGGGAAGGATAGGTATAGGAAAAATTGAGACGGGAACGCTTCATATAAATGATGATGTTTTCCTTCTTAATATCCATAACCCTGAATATAAGCAGAAGGTTAAAATAAGCAAGCTCTATGAGTTTGAAGGCCTCCAGAAGGTTGAGGCAAGGGAAGCCAAATACGGTTCAATCGTTGCGATTTCAGGTATTGCCGATATTAGCATAGGGGACACAATCTGTTCACCACTCAATCCCGAGGCGCTTCCCTTTGTGCAGATAGAGGAGCCTACCTTAAGTATTAACTTCAGTGTAAATGACGGTCCTTTCGCAGGACAGGAAGGAAAATATGTAACCTCGCGCCATATAAGGGAAAGGCTTTACAAGGAGCTTAACACAGACGTAAGCTTAAGGGTAGAAGATACGGATACCACAGAGACATTTAAGGTCAGCGGCAGGGG